>JALSSG010000093.1 GCA_026984355.1 Hydrogenothermaceae bacterium | reverse complement strand
GCTTTTACTTCATCTTCCAATTTAACAAGTTTTTCATCTTTGAAAAATGCAACATGTACTATTGGTTTTTTTTCTTCCATATCTAACTCCTCTGTATATTTAATAAGTAAGAATATTTTAACAAAAAGGGGAAATTCCCCCTTTATTATTCTTCACCTTCATATTCCCATTTACCTGTCATTAGATATTCATGTATTGCTTCAGCTGCTTCTCTACCATGCCTTATAGCCCTAACTACAGTATCTCCACCATTTACAACATCACCACCAGCAAATACACCTTCAACATTTGTTCTAAATTTAGAATCAACAGTAGAAAGGTTCTGCCATTTATCTATTTTTAAACCTGGTATATCCTGATATGCTAAAGGATTAGGACCTTGTCCTACAGCTTGAACAACAATATCACATTCTATAATATGCTCAGAATTTGGAACAGGTTTAGGTTTTGGTCTTCCACCTTTTTCATCTGGAACAAGTTCCATTTTTATACACTTTATACCAACTACCTCACCTTTTTCATTTCCAATAATCTCTATTGGCTGTGTTAACCAGTGTAAAATCGCTCCTTCCTCTGCTACGTGGTCCCATTCTTCATCTCTTGCTGAAGAAGTTTCTCTTGTTCTTCTGTATACAAGATGGGTTTCATTATCAAGTCTAAGAGAAGTTATAAGACAGTCAACTGCTGTAAAACCACCACCAACAACAACTACTCTTTTTCCTCTTGGTATTGGAGTATCTGCACCTTCTGGAAATTTAAATGCTTCATAGAGATTTATCCTTGTTAAAAACTCAATAGCTGTATAAACCCCTATAAGACCTTCTCCTGGAACACCTATAGTTTTTCCTCTACCAGAACCTACACCAATAAAAATAGCATCATACTCTTTTCTTAAATCTTCATATGTTATCGTTTTTCCTACAACATGGTCTGTTTTTATCTCAACACCAAGCTTTTCTATAAGTTCAATCTCATAATCAAGGGCTTTTCTATCTAACCTTGCTGGAGGAATACCATACCTCATAACTCCACCAGGTTCAGGCAAAGCCTCGTAAACCACAACTTTGTGTCCTCTCTTTGCAAGGAAATAAGCCGCAGATAATCCTGCTGGTCCTGCACCAAGAACCGCTACCTTTTTTCCTGTGTCTGGAGCTTTTTCCTCTTCAAAAGGCATACCAGATATTCTTACTGTATCAGCTGCAAATCTTTCTAAACCTCCTATTGATACAGAAAGACCATTATCTTTAAACATAAGTACACAATTACTTTCACATTGTCTTTCTTGAGGACAGACTCTACCACAAACAGCTCCAAAAGGAGATTTTTCTCTTATTATTCTGTAAGCTTCTGCCATATTTCCTTTTTGTATCTGTTCTATCCATCTTGGAATATCAAGTTCTGCAGGACAAACAGGTATACATGGAGCTTTTTTACAGAGTATACATCTATAAGCTTCATCTATCGCTACATTAACAGGAAAACCTAAAGCATATTCATCAAATGTTTTTTTTCTCTTTTCTGGAGGCATTAAAGGCATTTCATTTCTATCATGCCTTCTATAAACAATTTTTGCCATTTTATTCCTCCTATATTAAACTCTTTTTTTTCTTGCAGCTCTTTTTCTTTCTTTTTCTAATTCTTCTTCAAATTTTCTTAGAGCCTCTTTTTCATAATCAACAAAAATATTGTTCCTTTGAATGAGAGAATCATAATCAAGTTTGTGTCCATCAAACCATGGACCATCTAAAGAGGCGTATTTTACTTCCCCATCAACAAACACTCTATCACTACCAGCAAGGCCGACAGGGTCTATCATTATTGCAGAAGCATGAGTTAGATGAGGAACCTCAAATACATCTGCAACTTCCTCTATCTCTTTTTCAAACTCAGGAATTCCTGCTGAAACAACAAGGCTTGTGTCTTTGTTTGCATCAATAAAATCTCTTACTTCCTCTTTTACCTTTTTTATACCACCAGAAACTACTTTTATATCAGATGATATATCTTTAAATAAAGTATATGAAAGAGCTGTTTCTTCACTTTCAAATCCTGCTATAAAATGAATTTCATTTCCAATATCTTTTAAGCCTTTACCAATATTGTATACACAGGCATTTCCATAGTTATAACCAACCAAAAGAACTTTTCCAACTTTTTCAAGGTGTGGTTTAGCTCCTACAGGTCCAACTACATCTCTTACCTCATCACCTTCATTAAATCTAACAAGAAGTTCCTTTGTAGATTTTCCCCTTACTTCTATAAGAAGAGTTATACTACCCTTTTGAGTATCATACTTAAAAACTGTAAGAGGTATAATCTCACCTCCTTTTTTTGGTAAAACCATAACAAACTGTCCTGGTGCAAATTTTTCTAGAACATGTGGTGCATGAACTTCTAAAATGTAAAATCTGTCATTTAATACTTCTTTTTTCAAAATCGGAAAACCCACGGCTAAACCTCCGTTTTTATTTATAAAGAAAACTCATTAAAGATTTTTGTGCATGTAGTCTATTTTCTGCTTGCGTAAATATAACTTCAGAGAACTTTTCAAAAATATCTTCTGAAATTTCCTCTCCTTTATGAGCTGGTAGACAATGCATAACTATAGTTTTTTCTTTGTTTGTCTTGGATAAAAGCTCAGAGTTTACCTGAAAACCATCAAAATCCTTTACTTTTTCTTTCTCTCCTTCCTGTCCCATACTAACCCATACATCTGTATATATAATATCAGCATCTTTTACAGCTTCTATAGGGTCGTTTGTTATTTCTAATTCTGTTCCAAAAAGCTGAGCAAGTTTAATTCCTTCTGCTACTGCTCTTCCATTTGGTTCATATCCTTCAGGCGTAGCAATTGATATATTCATACCAACTAATGGTGCTCCTAAAAGCCATGAATTTGCCATATTATTTCCATCACCAACATAAGTTATCTTTAATCCCTCTAAAACTCCAAAGTACTCTTTTATAGTCATAAGGTCAGATAAAACCTGACATGGATGGTGGAGGTCTGTAAGAGCGTTAATAACAGGAAATTCAGAGTATTTTGCAAGTTCTTCTACTTCTTTATGAGAATACGTTCTTATCACAAGACCGTCTAGATATCTAGATAATACTCTTGCTGTATCTTTTATATCTTCTCCTCGGCTAATCTGGGTAGAAGAACCTTGAATATATATAGGTTGCCCTCCCATATGGTAAATCCCAACTTCAAAAGAGATTCTTGTTCTTGTTGATGGTTTCATAAATATCATGCCTATAGACTTTTGTTCTAAAGAACGGTCAGAAAAAGGGTGCTCCTTTAAATAAAATCCATAATCTATAATTTCTAAAATCTCACCTCTTTGTAAGTCTGAAATGGAAAGAAAATCTCTTTTCACGGTATCCTCCTAATTTATGAGAAATAAAAATATAACATTGTTTTATTTTTTATTCAATAATTTATCTAAAGAATTGTAAAACAACACCGAAATAAAAGTTGAAACGAACAATTAGAGGAATTTTTATGAATATAAAATACTTAGCGTATTTGGTTCTTTCAATAGCATTTATGTGGATGATGGCTACAGTGCAGTACCTTTTTATATTGAATATAATACCAACCCCAAGGTACTATATGCTGCCAACTATTGCTGGTATAGCATTTGGTTTAACTATTATATGGATAAGCAAATTATACTATAACATAAAACAAAGAGAAGAAAAAATAGAAAGATTAAATAAACAGCTAAAATTTGAAATAGACAAAAAAGCCAGAGAGTTAGAAAACATAGAGATAATTACTACAGAGATATTCAATAATCAACCTACATTAACCATTGTAACTGATGGGCACGACTTAAAAATGGTAAACAGAACCTTTTTTAAATATTTCAGTAAATTTTCCTCTTTAGAAGAATTTAAAAAGTTACATAAATGTATATGTGAATTTTTCGAAGAAAAAAAAGGATATGTTCAACCTAAATTTAATGATAAACTCTGGATTGAGTATGTAATACAAAATAACAGACCACACAAAGTTATGCTTAATATAGATGGACATAAATATGTAATGTCCGTTAAAGCATCTTCTTTCTATATAAATAAAGAAAAGCTATATGTAGTAGTATTTACAGACATTACAGAACTTGAAAGGATAAATAAAAAACTTGAATTTATGTTATACCATGATGAACTTACAATGCTTCCAAACAGAAGAGCTCTTATAAGGGATATTAAGAACAGGAAACATAAAGAAGGTCTATGTCTTATAAACATAGATAACTTTAAATCTATAAACGACGTATATGGTGTAAAAATTGGAGACCAGATATTAAAGGAAGTAGCAAGCAGAATAAAGAGCTGTTTAGAAAAAAGCAATAACAGTAAAGTTTACAAGCTACATGCTGATGAATTTGCAGTTTTACACTTTCATAAAAGTGAAAAATTATCAATTGATGAATACAGTAGTATCATAAAATCCCTAATAGAACGGCTTACAGAAAAACCATATGTTTTTGGAGATTATGAAGTATTCATAACAGTATCCATAGGTGTATCATTATCAGAATGGATAAATGATGTAGATGAGCTTTTACCTACAGCAGATGTAGCCCTAAAAACAGCTAAAAAACAAAAAAAACATTATATCTTCTATAAAGATGTAGAAAAAGAAAAAAAAGATTATGCTCAGAACATCTACTGGACAAAAAAATTAGTAAAAGCTTTAAGGCATGACCAGATAAAAGTTTTTTATCAACCTATATATTCAATCAAAGGAAATAAAATTACAAAGTTTGAATGCCTTGTTCGTATGATAGATGAAGATGGAAGTATAATTACACCATATAAATTTCTTGAAATAGCAAAAATATCAAAAATATATCCAGAACTTACAAAAAGAGTAGTTAAAGAAAGTTTTTCATACTGTAAAAATTGTCAGTACGAATTTTCTATAAATATAGATATTCAGGATATTCTAAATGAAGATGTAGTTAATTTTATAGTAGAGAACATAAAGAAATATAATGTAGGTGATAGACTTGTTTTTGAATTTTTAGAAACTGAAAGTATAGGAAATTATGAAATAATAAAAGAGTTCGTTAATGATATGAGAAAGTTTGGATGTAAGTTTGCTATAGATGATTTTGGTTCTGGTTATTCAAATTTTGAAAGATTAATGGAATTAAACATTAACTACATAAAAATTGATGCATCTTTTATTAAAAAACTTGTTTATGATGAAGATAGTCAAAAAATAGTAAAGCTTATAAATGACTTTGCCCACACAATAGGTGCACAGACTATAGCAGAATTTGTATCATCAAAAGAGATATTTGATAAAGTTGTAGAGTTAGGTATAGACCACGCTCAAGGGTTTTATATTGGAGAACCTAAACCAGAAGTTGATAAAACAGTTCTTTTAGACAGATTTGATAGGTTTATAACCTGATTACAAAAGTAAGATATATCCCCAAAAAATATAAAAAAGTAAGTATTAAAGACTCATTTCCGACAAAGAAAAATTTTCTTTCTGCTTTGTATATGAGACCTACAATAACTACACAAATCATAACAACTGAAAATAAAGCAGGTATCAGAGAAGATAAACTGATAAAACTAAAAATAGAACCTTTAGTAAAGAAAAAATCAGCAACAGCCATAATAAAGATGTTAAAAATATTACTTCCTAAAAGATTAGCTACAGCTATTTGAACAAGTCCAAGCTTTATAGAAGCTATAGAAACAGCAAGTTCTGGAAGTGAAGTGGTAATAGCAATAAAAAAAGTACCGAAAAACGTTTCAGAAATACCAAAAGACTGTATTATCTTTTCTCCTACCTTTGGAAGTAAAGATGCAGAAATTACAATAAATATAGAATTTAAAACATATCTAAAAACCACATCTCTTAATGAAATCTCTTCATACCTTAATTTTTGAGCAAACTCACGTGTTGCTTTTTTTATTAATTTTCTTTCATAATCTGCTGAGATTTTCAAACTAAAAAGGTAAACAAAAATTATCAAAAAAGAACTAAAACTTACCCACCCAATAGAGTAAACATACTTACTAAGTAAAATAGACAAAACAGCAATTACAATAAGAATAATTCCAAAAGAAGCCGTCAAAGTAAAACCATGATGAACTTTTGCTGTTAATGGCTGTTTTCTTATAAACGCATCAAGTATTACAAGCATAAAAATATTTGCCATACAGCTACCAAATATATCTCCTGCAAGTAAATCAGCAGATTTAACTATTGCCGCAGAACTTATACCTGTTATAAGCTCAGGTAAAGATGTTATAGAAGCGATAAAAATCAATCCAATAATAGTTCTTCCAAGATTTAACTTTTCTGCAAGAATATCTCCATACTTTACTAGATTTTTGCCAGTAAAAAAAATAACAAGCATCAAAATAATAAATTCAAACCACAAAATCATATTTTTACCTTTTTATATAATCGTTGATAAGATTAATTTTAATCTGTTAATATTGTTTTTACCTGTTGAATTTGAAAATTTTGAGGAGACAGATTGAAAGACTTACTGAGTATAAACCAACTTTCACAAGAGGATGTTCTATCAATCTACCAGATAGCAAAAGACTATAAGAAAAGATACAAAAATGGAGAGAAAAAATTCACAGACCTTAGGGGATACTCTGTTTTACTTCCTTTTTTTGAAAACTCTACAAGAACAAGAACATCTTTTGAACTAGCAGGAAAAATCTTATCAGCAGATACTATAAACATAAGTTCGTCCCAAAGCTCTGTAAAAAAAGGAGAAAATCTATACGATACAATAAAAACTCTTGAAGCAATGAATAGTGATTTTATAGTAATAAGACATTATATGTCTGGAGCACCTCACATAGTAGCAAAAGAGGTAAAATCAAGAGTTATAAATGCAGGAGATGGAATGAATGAACACCCTTCACAGGCACTACTTGATGGATTTACTATTTTAGAAAAAAAAGGAAAAGTAGAAGGGCTAAAGATAGCTATAATAGGAGATATAATGCACAGCAGAGTTGCTCGTTCTGATGTTAAACTATTTAAAAAGTTAGGAGCACATATAACAATCTGTGCACCTATTACAATGATACCAAGACACGTAGAGACTCTACAGGCAGATTATATAACTACAGATATAGAAGATGCCTTAAAAGATAAAGACGTAGCAATATTCTTAAGAATACAGTTAGAAAGACAGTCAAAGGTTTTCTTTACATCGTTAAATGAATACTCAATAAAATACGGACTAAACCAAAAAAGATTAGACCTTCTAAAAGAAGATGCTATTATAATGCATCCAGGTCCCGTTAACAGAGGAATAGAAATTCAAAGTGAGCTCGTATATGGAGATAGAAGCTTAATTTTAGACCAGGTTGAAAATGGTCTTTTTATAAGAATGGCTATTTATAAGTTTTTATTAGAAAATTAGGAGGGGTATATTATGAACAAAAAAATAGTAGGTGTTTTTCTTGTTCTTGTTACTGTAGTTCAATCATATGCTGGACTTGTTCTAAAACAATTTGATAAAGAGATAGTGAATATAGTAGATAATGTATCTCCAGGAGTGGTTACTATATTTACTGTAAGAGAAGTTAGTGTTCCAAATCCATTTAGAGACCTGCCATTTGGAGAGTTTTTTGGATTTCCTCAAGATAGAGATTTTAAACAGAAAGTAGAAGGTCTTGGTTCTGGATTTATTGTAAAGGTTGATGAAAAGAAAAAACTTGTTTACATAATGACTAATAACCACGTCATAGAGAACGCTACTAACATACAGGTTAAGTTCAAAAATAAAAAAGTTTTAGATGCTAAGGTTATAGGAAAAGATAAACTCAGTGATATTGCAATAATCGCTGTTCCATTTAAAAAAGGAATAGAAAAGTATGCAAAAAAACATATTCTAAAATTTGGAAATTCTGATGAACTTAAACAGGGAAACTTAGTTATAGCTATAGGAAATCCACTTGGTTTAGACGGAACAGTAACCATGGGAATAGTTTCTGCTCTTGATAGGTCTATAGAGGGACATCCAGGTGAAGGATTTATTCAAACAGACGCGGCTATAAATCCAGGAAACTCAGGAGGACCTCTTGTAAACATAGATGGTGAAGTTATAGGGATAAATACAGCTATAATAGCTGGAGCACAGGGGCTTGGATTTGCAGTTCCATCAAATCAAGCAAAATGGGTAATGGAACATCTTCTAAAATATGGAAAAGTAAAAAGAGGAAAAATAGGGATAATTATCCAGCCATTAACTCCAGACCTTGCAGAACATTTTAAAGTTGAACATGGAGTAGTAGTAGCAAAAGTTATAAAAGGAGGACCTGCAGACAAAGCAGGAGTAAAACCAGGAGATGTAATTATTGCAGTAAATGGGCATCCTGTAGAAGAACCAAATGATGTACAAAAATATGTAATGAGAACAGAACCAGGAAAATATGTGAACCTTACTATAGTAAGAGATGGAAAGAAGATAAATATAAAAGTTAAAACAATTCCATGGGAAGAAGAGATAGATATAGGTAGCCTTCAGGACTTAGAGCTTAAATATGGGCTTATAGTAAGAGATATAACTCCTGAAATGAGACAAAGATATGGCCTGCCAAAAACTCCTTATGGAGTACTTGTTATAGATGTCAAACCTGGTTCTCCTGCAGATGAAGCTGGACTAAGAGGAGGAGATATTATTCTTTCTGTCAACAGAAAACCTGTTAAAACAGCAAAACAGTTCTGGCAAGAAATTCAAAAAGCAAAGGCACATGGAAAACACAGTGTACTGTTATATGTTCAAAGAGGATACACAAGTATATGGACTACACTGCCAATAGTAAAATAAACTTTATGGGGCTTTCTGCCCCAGATTTTATAATATGATTGCCTTATTTGGTGGAAGCTTTGACCCTGTACATATAGGTCATCTTAGAATAGCTGAAGATATAAGAGAATACTTCAGCTTAGAAAAAATAATATTTATTCCAGCATACCATTCACCACTTAAACCAGAAAGTAGAGCATCACCAGAAGACAGATTAAATATGCTTAAACTATCACTAAAATATAATCGGTATTTTGAAATTTCAGACTTTGAGATAAAAAGAAAAGGTAAATCCTATACAATTTACACAGCAAAACATTTTGTAGAAAAATTAGGATACTATCCTGGATTTATAGTAGGAACAGATGCATTTTTAAGCTTACATAAATGGAAAGATGCAGAAAAACTTATAAAACTTTTAAATTTTATTGTTGTAGGTAGAGAAGATTTTAATATTAAAGATTTAGAAAAATATATAAAAGAACACTTTCCTGAAATAAATTTTTATTTTGATGAAAAAAACATAAATAAAAATAAAACAGGCGTTTACTTTTACAGCAAAAGAAGAATTGATATATCATCCACAGAGATAAGAAACCGTATAAAACAAAACAAAAACATAACATATCTTGTATTACCTGAAGTAGAATATTATATTATTAAGAAAAAACTTTACAGAGGATAGGAAAATGTCTATAGGATTTGAAAGAGAAGAAAAGTCCTCTGTTGGAACATTAACAAATATACCTGCAAAGGTAATCCTATATAACGATGACTGGCACACTTTTGAAGAAGTGATATATCAGCTTATAAAAGCAATAAAATGTGACCTTGAAACAGCACAGCAATTAACATGGGAAGTTCATAATAAAGGTAAAGCTGTAGTATTTGAAGGGGATTTTGAAGAGGCTTTAAAAGTTGCCAACATATTGGAAGAAATAGATTTATCTGTTGAAATATATATATAAATTACTCTTTATTTAGATAGATAATTCCTTTGTCAAATACTGCTTTTACCTTTACAGGAAATCCTGTTGTCTTTTCAGCCCATACAATCCATTTTCCTTTAGTTTTAATTAGACCTTCTCCCTTTATTTTTGGTTTTATTTCAATAACATAGCAACTATAATACTTACCATTGAGTCTTAATCTTTCCTGACTGCTTATTCTATATGGAATTTTATACTTTTTTCCATTGAAAAATATTTTTAGAAAACCTTGTTTTTTATTTTTTAAGCTTTTAAACATTACCACAGATGCAGTAAATGGGTCTAAATAATTTTCTTTGTTGTCAACAACCTTAGTTATTCTCTTTATTTTTCCGTTTTTTTTGACAGTTTTTTTAGTAAGAATCTTTCCTTCTAAAAACTCATACCAGTACTCTACTGAGAAGTCCTTTTCCTTTTGTGAAAAAAAGAATTTCTTACTCATATTATTTTTTGAAATAGACACCCCTAAGTACTTTATATCCTTAAATACTTTCAAAATACCTATAGTGTTTACATGGGTAGTAAATCTACCTCTCCCATCTATCTCATCATACGAAATACAGTTTTTTATCACAGGTATAAAAAAGTAATATCCTTTATAACATGAAGAAAAATGTATCTCTTTGGAAAAAGCTGATACAAAAACCAAGAAAACCATAAGAAAAGAAAGCTTAAATCTCATAAATAAATCATACATCAAGATGCTAAATGAATGTATAATTCACAATATAACTAAAATATAATAAAATTTTATTAGTAAAACATAATAAGATTTTATTAACAAAAGTCTTGCAAAAATTAAAATTTAACTCTATAATATTTATATAAATCAATAGAAAATCCTCTTAAAAGATACATAAGGAGGGTAAAAAATGGCAAAAACACAGGAGGTAGGACAGATGGCAAACATTAAACCTCTCTATGATAGAGTTGTAATAAGACCTATTGAAGAGGGAGAAGAAAAAACACCATCAGGAATAATCATTCCAGACACAGCTAAAGAAAAACCAACAGAAGGTGAAGTAGTTGCTGTTGGTGAAGGAAGATTAACAGAAAAAGGAGAAGTAGTTCCTTTAAAAGTAAAAGTTGGAGACAGGGTAATTTACAGCAAATATGCTGGAAATGAAATAGTTCTAAATGGTGAAGACCTTATCATCCTAAGAGAAGATGATATTTTAGCGATTATTGAACAATAACAAAAAATAAAAAGGAGGTGGTACAATGGCAGCAAAAATGATTATATACGGTGAAGAAGCAAGAGCTAAATTAAAAGCTGGTGTAGATAAATTAGCAAATGCTGTAAAAGTAACTCTTGGACCAAGAGGTAGAGAAGTTTTACTTGAGAAAAAATGGGGTTCACCAAACGTAACAAAAGATGGTGTATCTGTTGCTAAAGAAATAGAGCTTAAAGACCCATATGAAAATATGGCAGCTCAATTAGTTAAAGAAGTAGCATCTAAAACAGCAGATGTTGCAGGAGATGGAACAACAACTGCGACTATATTAACTCAAGCTATATATTCAGAAGGTCTAAAAGCTATAGCATCTGGAGCAAACCCAGTTTATGTAAAAAGAGGTATTGATGAAGCAGTTAAAACAATTGTAGAAGAACTTAAAAAAATGTCTAAAGAGGTAAGTGGAAGAACTGAAATAGAGCAAGTTGCTACTATATCAGCTAACAATGACCCAGAAATTGGAAAACTTATAGCTGATGCAATGGAAAAAGTAGGAAAAGATGGTGTTATAACTGTTGAAGAATCAAAAACATCAGAAACAACTTTAGAAGTTGTAGAAGGTATGCAGTTTGATAGAGGATATTTATCACCATACTTTGTAACAGACCCAGAGAAAATGGAAGCAGTTCTTGAAAACCCATTCATATTAATCTATGAAAAGAAAATTAATAATATAAGAGAACTTCTACCAGTACTTGAAAAAGTAGCCCAGGCAAACAGACCACTGCTTATAATAGCTGAAGATGTAGAAGGAGAAGCATTAGCTACACTAGTCGTAAACCACATTAAAGGTGTACTTAGAACATGCGCAGTTAAAGCTCCTGGATTTGGAGAAAGAAGAAAAGCTATGCTTCAAGATATAGCTATACTAACAGGTGGTACAGCTATAACAGAAGATTTAGGAATTAAACTTGAAAGTGTAACACTTGACATGCTTGGACAGGCTGATAAAGTAGTAGTAGACAAAGATAACACTACAATCGTTGGTGGAAAAGGAAACCCTGAAGAAATTAAAGCAAGAATAGAGCAAATCAAAAAACAAATAGAAACAACAACATCAGACTATGATAGAGAAAAACTCCAAGAAAGACTTGCTAAATTAGCAGGTGGAGTAGCAATCATAAAAGTAGGTGCTGCTACAGAAGCAGAACTAAAAGAGAAAAAAGACAGAGTAGATGATGCTGTACATGCTACAAAAGCAGCTGTGGAAGAAGGAATAGTAGCTGGTGGTGGAGTAGCATTATATAGAGCATCAAGAGCTTTATGTGAAATAAAAGAAGAAAACATAGATAAAAAATGGGGTATTGACATAATCAAAAAAGCATGTGAAGTACCTTTAAAACAGATAGCTTATAATGCAGGATTTGATGGTTCTGTAGTTCTTGAAAAAGTTAAAGATTCAGACAATCCAAACTATGGATTTAACGCTGCAACTGGTGAGTATGTTGATATGATACAGGCAGGAATTATAGACCCAACAAAAGTAGTAAGAACAGCTATAGAAAATGCTGCATCAGTAGCTGGAACAATGTTAACAGCAGAAGCTCTTGTAGCTGAAATACCAGAAAAAGAAGAAAAACCAGCTACTCCAGGAATGGATGAAATGGGTGGAATGGGATTCTAACCTAACATAATCAAAAATTAACATAATTCTTAAGCCCCCTTTATGGGGGCTTTTTTATTTGCTAAAATAAATCGTTTAACTTATAATGTTTTAGATTAAAAACAAAAAGGAGGTGTATCCTATTGGCAGTAGTTTATGTAAAAGAAGATGAGCCATTTGAGAAAGCACTAAAAAGATTTAAAAAAATAATAGAAAAAGAAGGTGTGCTAACAGAATATAAAAGAAGAGAATATTATGAAAAACCATCAGTAAAAAGGAAAAGAAAACAAAGAGCTGCAAGAAAAAGACTTATAAAAGCTCTTAAGAAAAAAGGTCTTTTATAAGGGGAAAATATGGCAGAGCTTTTAAAAAAGCTTCAAGAAGAGATGAAGAAAGCTATGAAAAGTGGAGAGAAAGATAGACTCTCCACAATAAGAATGCTCATTTCTGAGATAAAAAAGGTACAGATAGATAAGAAGAAAGATTTAACTGATGAGGAAATAATACAGCTTCTTCAAAGATATGCAAAACAAAGGAAAGAGGCAATCCAACAGTACAAAAAAGCCAATAGAGAAGACCTTGTAGAGAAAGAAGAAAAAGAGTTAAAAGTTGTTGAAGAGTTTTTACCAGAACAGTTGTCAGAAGAAAAGATAGAAAATATAGTACAGGAAACTATAGAAGAAATAGGTGCTTCTTCCTTAAAGGATATGGGAAAGGTTATGAAAGTTGTTATGGAAAAAGTTAAAGGAAGGGCTGATGGTTCTATAGTAAGTAAAATAGTAAAACAGAAACTTTCTTAAAGTTAGGAAAATTCTAAACCTTAAAGGTTGAATATGTTAGACATTCTTTTTTCTCTTATCTTTTTATACCTTGTTATTGTAGGCCTTTATAAAGGTTTTGTTGATTTATTTTTTAAATTTCTAGGAATAGGAGTAGGTTTTTTTATTGCCATTTTATGGCATAAAGAACTTTCCTCTTATCTTTCTAAATACTTCAATGGAAATCAGGTTTTGATAGATTTCTTAGCTTTTATATTTTTATTTTTACTTATTTTTAGCTTCTTTATGATACTTAATTCAATTTTATCCAGATATGTTCATCAAATAACATTTTTCTCCTTTTTGGACAAAATACTTGGTCTTTTTCTTGGTATTATTGTTTTTTTTATCATCATGTACTCTATTTATGTTCTGTCAATAACTAACGATGCAGTTTATGAGATGATGCAAGGTTCAAAGATATACAAATATTTTGAAAAGTATATTCAAGAATATCATCTTGTAAGTGTATATACTTTTGCACAGAACTCTAAATCTGAACATAGTTTCAGTGCATAGTTTAGTGTATCTGCTTTTACAAACACTCCGTGAGTCTTAACTAGGCATAAGTTATAATCTTTTAGAATATCAGAAACTGCTTTAGCAAGCTCCATAGAAGCTGTAGCCTTTTCTACAGAAATTATTGGAACTTTTCCTATAAATAGTCTACCTTCATTGTCTATTGGTTCAAAAAAGTCTTTTAACTTAAAAGTTAAAGCTGTAGCATAAACTGGGTGAGCATGAATTATAGCTTTAGCATCGGTATTTTTGTAAATTTCTCTATGAACTATAAGTTCACTTGAAGCCTCTATATCTTTTTTATCTTCTTTGTATATAGGAACCATAACCAAATCATTTTTTCTTAAAAAACCTAACATTCTCCCTGTCTTTGTTATAACTAAATCATCGTTATATCTTACACTTATATTTCCTGCATGACTTGTAATAAGACCTTCTTTGTAAAGAACTTTCCCTGTAAAAATCATATCTTTGTATATAAAATCTAACTCATCTTTATAACATCCTATATAACTTTTATAACTCACTTTCTCGCCCTCACTACAACAAATGAACCTTTTCCATAACCTTCTTTAACAGGTTCTATATATTTTATATCTTCCAACTTATGAAACACTGTTTGAACAAATTTAAAGTCCGTAAAACCTATACTTTTTAGCATATCTGTTAGCTGCTTTGTACTTATAAAATTTGCATCTTTATAAAATGGATTTTTATCTTTTATTTTCTGATAATATTCTCCAAGAGGAGAATCTTTGTCTATAAAACCAATAACTATGTATCCTCCCTTTTTTAAGACTCTATAAGCCTCTGACAAAGCTTTTTGTATATCATCTACAAAACATATAGTAGTTACCATTAAAACACAGTCAAATATTTCATCTTTAAACGGCAGATTTTCAGCAACACCATAATATACTTTTATACCTCTTTTTTCTGCAATTTTTGCCATTTTTTTTGAAGGTTCCAGTCCTATCTTTATTCCTAAAGGCTGTGCAAACCTGCCAGTTCCTACTCCTATCTCTATACAGTTTTCTCTATTTTCAGGAAGGAGTCTTTCTACAGCTTTAAGTTCAGACAGGTAAACATATCTGTGTTTTTCAAACCACTGTTCATATCTTTGGGTATATTTTTCAAATGGTTCAATTTTTGCCATTATTTCCTAATGTATATAACTTTGTTGTTTTCTACTTTTACTATAGGAGAAGGTTTTCCCTTAGCTCTACCTTCATCTACATAAATATCTATTAAATCTCCAAAATAGTCTATAGCCTGTTTAATGTCTTCAGCCGGTTTTTTCCCTTCTGGATTTGCACTTGGGGCTACAATTGGAAAACCAAGATTTTTTATAAAATCTTTTAAATTTTGTTTTGCTGGAATTCTAAAAGCAAGTGTACCTGTACCTCTATGTAAATATTTATACTTATCAGGGTTTTTTAGAGTTAGAATTACTGTAATACCTTCCTTTTCTAAAAGTTCTCTTTCTTTTTTGGAAATTTCTACATCAAAAAATTTTTTTATAAAATCAACAGACGGTACAAGTAATAAAAATGGTTTTGTCGGTGTTCTTTTTTTGATTTTATATAATCTTTCTACAGCTTCTTTATCGAGAGCATTTGCTACTATGCCATAAAGGGTGTCTGTTTTTATTACTGCTAATTTACCTTCCTTTAAGAAAGATGTAATATCTTCTAAAGTTTGTGTAATCAGTGGCA
>JALSSG010000092.1 GCA_026984355.1 Hydrogenothermaceae bacterium | reverse complement strand
TCTACCTTGCAAATCATCTCCAACGTCAGCAAAAGATAGACTAACAAATGCAAATGTTGTTAAAACTCCTGTTAATAATTTTTTGGTTCTCATTTTTGTAACCTCCAGTTTTAGTTTTAATCTAATATAGAACACGAATGTTACCTGAAGGTTACCTAAAACCACATTCTAAGACCTACGAATATATCTGCGTAGCTTGTTTTTTTACCTTCAGAGCGGGCAAAATCTTTTGTTTGACCAAACAGTTTATTCCAGCTAAAGCCGATATACGGAGCAAATTCTCTTTTAAATTCATATCTTAATCTAAATGATAGATTTATATTGTTTAGACCAGAGCCTATACCAAGCTCTTGAATTTTTGAAAAAGAGAATGTTGTATCAATTCTTGGTTGAAGGATTAGTCTTTGTGTGAAAAGAAGGTCGTATTCTGCCTCAAAATCTCCGTAAACTTCTCCTTTTGATGTTAATCTTAAATTTGTATCTACTTCAAAAAAATAAGGGGCTAACCCTTTTAGTCCTACAACTGCCATGGTTCTGTTAGAGCCGTTATCTCCGTAAGAGCCTGTATATCCAATACCAGCTCTTATATCCCAGAATGGTGATATTAATTTTCCATATAAAATATCTGCTTTTTCTAAATCTCCTTCGTTTTTAGATGTGTTATGTTCTCCTTCAAGCTCTAACCATACTCTCCTGTAATCTCCACCGTACCAGCCTGTTATTTCGTAATTTAATAAATTTTTCCCTTCTGTGTTGTATTCAATTCTATCAAATAACAGCTGTCCATAATAAAGGGGCTTCATAGGTTTTACAGGGTAAAACTGGCATTTTTTTTCTTCCTGTGCCAGTCCAACTTCTGTTATTAAAAGAACTCCAATCAATAATTTTTTTATCATTTTATTTCCTCCTGATTTTTAACAAACCTTAACTACTCTAAACATTCCTGTATGCATGTGGTAAAGAATATGACAGTGGAAAGCCCAGTTTCCAACTGCATCGTTGTCTATTTCAACACATAGTTTTTCTCCGGGCTTTATGTTAACTGTGTGTTTTCTTGGATTATACTCACCGTTTCCATTTTGTAGATACATCCACATACCGTGAAGGTGAATTGGATGGTCCATCATTGTGTGGTTTACGAAAACTATTTTTACTCTTTCGTTAAAATTTGTTTTTATAAGCTGATGAAATTCTGAACTCCAGTTTTTCCCATCAAATGAGTACATTTTCCATATAAATCTTTCCATATTCCCTGTAAGGTGGATATCTATCTGTCTTTCAGGTTTTCTTGTTTCAAATGGTTTGATACTTTTCAAGTCTGCATAGGTTAAAACTTTGTGTTTTACATTTTCAAAACCTACTCCCGGGTCGTTTATTCTACATCTTGGATTTTTATTTACCATTGCTGCATCAGCTCCAAAGCTGTCAGGAATTTCCATAGGTTCACACTCTCCACATCTGCTGTCCATTTTCATACCTTTCATATGGTGCATTCCCATAGCTTTCATTCCTCTTTCTGCTGGAGGTCTTCTTTTTGGAATAGGTGCAGTCATTCCTTTTTTTGGTGCAAGGGTTCCCCTTGTGTATCCACTTCTATCCATAGTTTCTGCAAATACTGTGTATGCTTTGTATTCCTGTGGCTGTACTATCACATCGTACGTTTCAGCAACAGCTATTCTAAATTCATCAACATCTACAGGCTGTACATTTTGTCCATCAGCCTGAACTACTTTCATTTTTAAACCTGGGATTCTTATATCAAAGTAAGTGGTAGCAGAAGCATTTATAAAACGAAGTCTTATTTTCTCTCCTGGATTGAATAAAAATGTTGGATTTTCTTCTTTAGTTAATCCATTTATAAGATATGTATAGGTAGCAGATGTTATATCAAGAATATCCCTTGGGTTCATTCTCATTCTTGCCCACATAAGTCTTTCCTTTATAGTCCGTTCAAGACCTTTCTTTTGGACATCTTTGAAAAAATCAAATATTGTTCTTTTCTGGTAGTTATAATACCCATCCCATTTTTTTAAATGCATAAGAACATCATGAGGGTCTTCAAATGTCCAATCTGATAATACAAGGACATATTCCCTATCATACTCAAATGGTTCTGGTTCTATAGGGTCTAATATTAAAGGTCCATAATGTCCAAGCTGTTCTTGAAGTCCTGTATGGCTGTGATACCAGTATGTTCCAGACTGGACAACTGGAAATCTATAAACAAACTTGCTTTTGGCTGGAATACCATCAAAAGTTACCCCTGGAACACCGTCCATCTCATTTGGAAGAATTATTCCATGCCAGTGGATAGATGTTGATTCGTTAAGTTCATTGTAAACCTTTATAACTGCCTCTTTTCCCTCTTTTAGTCTTATAAGAGGAGCTGGGAAATAACCGTTAAATGTTATTGGTTTTCCTTCTCTTAATCCTATTGGTGTTGTTTCTCTTCTTATAACAAGCTCATACTTAACAGTACTATCTGTTTCCTTTCTATCTGCAATATGAAAACCTCTTTCGGTTGCATAAACAGGAATTGATTTATTTAGAATACCGATAATTGATGAAACTGCAGTTGTTTTTAAAAGTGTTCTTCTTGTTATATTCATGATTAATCCTTTACTATATTTTGTAGTAGATATTATGAATTTAATCTAATAATACAGATTTTTCAAGCTTAAAAAATCAGGTCATACAACATTCCACCAATTATAGAGCCTAAAAACCATACACAAATGTAGAAAAATGCAAGACTTTTTGGGAAAAATTTAAATGTTGCCGATATTGTTGGAATACAAATTCCAGCAGAGGCAAGCATAAATGTTAATGCCTGCCCTCCAGTCATACCAAGGTCAACAAAAGATTTTGCTATTGGTATTTCTTCACCAGAGCAAACATAAACAGGAATAGAAAAAATGGTTATAAAAAAGTAAGACAAAGGAAACTGTGCAAATTTTGTAATTAATGAAGAAGGAATTAAAACAGAAACAGCAGAAGCTATCAAAAGTCCGATTAAAACAAACTTACCAGTTCCTAAAAATATTTCTTTAAAAGCATTTTTAAATAAAGTCCATCTATCTAATTTCTGACCAGAAGAAGAAAACATAGGGAGCATAGCAGGTTTTTTAAAGAAAAAATCCACAATATAAGCAGTTCCAATAGCTAAAATAATCCCAAACAAAAATCTAAAAATTGTAAACTCCCAGCCAAACATACCAAGCATAAGGAAAAAAATTACAGGTGATAAAATTGGAGCAGAAATCAAAAAAGAAACAGCAGGGGCATAGCCTTTAGAGAGGGAGTTTATAGTCTGAGCTATTGGTATCATAGAACAGGAACAGACAGGAGCAGACGCTCCAAAAATAGCAGTAATTATAGGAGATAACAATCTGTTATTAACAAATTTTCTTATTATATTGAAACTAATAAAAGACTGTATAAACGCTCCAAAAACAGT
>JALSSG010000091.1 GCA_026984355.1 Hydrogenothermaceae bacterium | reverse complement strand
AATCTTTTTTATCATAAAGCTCTATAGCGTCAGAAAGATATTTTTTGTGGATTGGTAGACCAAGAACTGTCTTTGGCTTTTTCATACTTCCAATAGGTGGAGGAACATCATAAGGAGGGTAAGGTGGAAGTTTTTTGGTAAAGATAACTATATTTATTTTTTCTTCATAGCTTATCTTATCTGGAGGCTCTAATTTTGGCTTTTTTTCTAGCTTTTTTGCCTGTATTTCAATAGGAAAAATAACTTCTGGTACTTTTATCTGCTTTCCTGTAGCAGTATATACAAAAAACAGAAAAAATAAGAAAAATATATTAGCTACTCTCATTTTTCCTTAAAACCTCTTTGATTTTATCTATATCTTTTTTTATTTGATTTATCAGCTGATTTATATCTGAGAACTTTTTTTCTTCTCTGATAAATTTTTCAAATATCACCTTTATATACTCCAGCCTTATATCTTCTTTTAAAGAAGTTAATAAATGAGCTTCTAAAAACTCGCTTTTTCCATCTAATGTAGGTCTTGTTCCATAATTAATAGCAGCTGGATAAAACTTATTTTCTATTATAACATATCCAGCATATACGCCTCTTTTTAGACACATATCTTTAGGTAATCTTACATTTATCGTAGGAAAACCTATTTTTTTCCCTTTTCCTGAACCTTTTACAACTTTTCCTA
Source organism: Hydrogenothermaceae bacterium (assembly GCA_026984355.1). Lineage (GTDB taxonomy): Bacteria > Aquificota > Aquificia > Aquificales > Hydrogenothermaceae > JAADDZ01. The sequence continues at coordinate 2,803 of JALSSG010000091.1, read as the reverse complement.
ATATACAGTACTTTCTTCCTAAGTAATTTTGCAGTTCATCTACTTTACCTTCTTTTAGTAGTTTTCTTATATATGTACTGCTTATTTTTCTACCTTCTTTTATTTCTGGTTTTACTGATATTACTTTTATATCAAATGTTTTTCCTAAATCTTTAGCAAGAAATATATCACCTGATTTTTTATATCCAAACTTCCAGTCCTCACCTACAATTATAAGATTACAATTAACTTTTTCTTTCAAAAACTTGAAAAATTCCTGTGGGCTTTTCTTGTAAAACTGTTCATTGAATTTAATAATAAGCATGTAATCAATATCCATCTTTGATAAAAAAGCTAATCTTGTTTCTATATTTGTTATTGTGCATATATCTTCGTTTTTAAAGAACTTTTTAGGATGGGGGTCAAAGGTTATTACAACTGATTTTAGATTATGTTTTTTGGCTTCTTCCTTTAGAAGATTTAATATTTTTTGGTGTCCTATATGAAAACCATCAAAATTTCCAATAGTACAGGCTGTTTTTTCACTGATTGGTAAGTCTTCTTGAGAAATTTTTTTTGTTTTAAACATTTGCATTTAAAAATTGTACATTATTGATGTTGTTAATGTTGTATCAAGTCTTTTTATACCTTTTTCTTTTGGAATGTTCTGATAATTAATTATATAACTTACCTGTAGTCCTAAATTCTGGGTTATTTTGTTGATAAGATTTAGCTCTATATTAGTATAGTAGTTTTGAAAGTTTTCATTTGACACACTGTATAGACCTTTCTGTTTAAAAGAGAGATTTTCTGTAAAATGGTATTTAAATCTTTCTTCTATGTTATGAAATAAAGTCCTGTCAATTTTGTTTATAAGTGTATTGTTTATAACATCATAGTAATAATAAAGATAATAGCTGATAGATAGATACTTTTTTTCTGTTTTTGTTATGTAATAACCAACTCCAGGTCCTGTTGCTACTCTATGCTCAAAGTTTTGAAATGGGTTTCTATAGTATAGAATGTCCCAAAATGGAAAGTATTTGCCTCTTCTAAGTTCGTATCTTAACTTTCCATCTATCTGCTCAGCATTTTTCTCACCTTGAGAAGTCCCATATAAAACTTTCAAATCAAAGAAAAGCCTGTATTTAGGATATTTAACTGTATAATTTGCTGTTAAAGAGGCTGTTGAAACATCTATATTTCCTTGAGATTGAGAGTATCCAAATGTTATAAAACCTTTTTTTTCTTTTTCCTCTTCCTGTGCATATAAAAAAGTAAAAAATAAAAGGAAGAAAAGGACAACGAATACTTTCAACTGCTCCTTTCCAGAAAATTTTATTAAATAATATTATGATACACTTTATTTAGAATTTATGAGATTTAAAAACTCTTCTCTGGTTTTCTGATTTTCCATAAACACACCAGTTAGCTTACTTGTTACTGTATAGGAAGTTGGGTTTTTCACTCCTCTCATTGACATACAGTTTCCAGAGATTGCTGTTTTTCCGTTCCTCCTTACAAGAAGGAAGCCTTCTGGAACGGTTAAAGAGTAAATATAGTCATTATATGGAATATCTTTTATTTCTTTTACTTGTGAATAGTTTTTACTATTTTCTTCATAAAACCTTAGCTCAAAATATTTTTTTCCATTTAAGGAATAACTATAAACAGTAGTTATTATACCAACGGTTGAATATAGCCCCTGTATTGCATCTATAAGATGTTTTGAAGAACTGACTATATTTTTATTGTTTAAAGCATAGAAAGTATCTAAAAATAACTTTTTTTGCCTTTTTGAAGCTTTATATAAAAATTCTGGTATATAGCCATTTTTTTCTAAGTTCAATATATAACTGACAAGTTCTCTTGAGTTAATAAAGAAATAAGTAGAGCCATTTTTTTCTTTACTTTTATAAAAATCATAAGGAAGATTTATGAGTATATTTTCTATTTCCTTAGAAAGTTCAATATCCTCTGATGTTATTCTTAAAAATGAGTTATTTAAGATTTTACCTTTTAGGTAATATATGCTTAAGAATTTAATAAATATATCTGCTTTTACTTTAGTTCCTTTCTTTACCGTAGTTATAACACTGCCATCTTCATAAAGGTTTTCATTCTCCAGTTGAATAGTATCTATCTCCTGTCCTTTGTAAAAACCAGCCTGAGGTACTAAAAAATCTGATAATTGTTTTAGCTTATAAGCTTTTTCTGACTGCCACTTCTCATTTTCCTTTGTAGAAAAAAGCATTTTATGGTCTGGTGAAACAAGAAGGTCAATGTTTTCTCCTTTAAAGTTAATCATCATTCCTTTGAAAGGATATTTTATATAAAAAGCTGGTTTTACGAAGGATATTTCAAGTGTTTCATGGTTTACCTGTGCTACTTTGTCTTCTGGTGATAAATTTTTAAAAAGTTTCCATCCCCTTTCTGTTAAAATTTCTGTATCAGCTGAATAACAAAGATGTTCTGCTTCAAGAACCACAGCTACACCTTTTGGTTTTAATTCCTTTTCTAAAAATTCTGCAATTTGAGCTGTTAACCTTTCCTGAACCTGAGGTCTATAAGCAAATTTATTTACCACTCTAACTAACTTTGATAGTCCACAGATTTTCTTATCAGGAATATATGCTACATGTGCTTTCCCAAAGAAAGGTAAAAGGTGATGTTCACAAAGGCTGTAAAACTGTATATCTTTTACCACTATCATCTCATTATATTCACCTATATCTTCAAACACAGTCATATTGAACTCTTCATGGGATTTGAACTCTTCCCACATTTTTACTATTCTTTTTGGTGTATCCTTTAGCCCTTCTCT
>JALSSG010000090.1 GCA_026984355.1 Hydrogenothermaceae bacterium | reverse complement strand
TTTTGATATTTATCTTAATTATATGTAGTTTTTCATATGCAGAAGAAATTTTAATAATTGGTAACAAAAATATTCCTATAGATAGATTAACTAAAAGAGAAGTTAAACTTATCTATTTAAAAAAGAAATTTTTTATAAAAAATATTCAGGTTGTACCAGTAAATCTACGATTGTTTAATCCATTGAGAAAAAAATTTAATAAGTATGTTTTGAATATGGATGAAGAGCAGTTATCTATATACTGGAACGAAATGTATTTGAAAGGAATAGACCCACCAATTGTTTTATCGTCTCAAAAAGCAGTTGTAAAATTTGTTTCATCTGTAAATGGTGCTATTGGTTATATATATCCTAAATTTTTAAATAAAAATGTAAAAGTTCTTTTGAAGGTAAGAATAAAATGAGTAAATCTTTTCTTATCATTGATGATGAACTTTACAATAGAAAATTACTCAAAATAATACTAAAAAAACTGTATCCAGAAGCTAAAATTTTTGAGGCTGAAGATGGAAATGAAGCAGTAAAAATAGTGAAAAACTATCCTTTGGATTTAGTACTTCTGGATATTCTCCTTCCAGATATTAATGGTTTAGAGATATTAAAACATATAGATAGTCAAATCACTGTAATTATAATAACAGCTTTAGAGGAAGATAACCTTTTAATACAAAAGAGTAGTAATATAGAATTTATTCAAAAACCTATAAACGTAGAACATTTAAAGAAAGTAATAAAGAAAGCATTAGAAAAATGAAAAATTTCAGAAGCATAAAATTTAAACTTTTATTTTCTTTTTTATTTATAGGTATAGTTCCTTTTTTGGTTTTGTTTTTATTTTCTATACATCAGATAAAAAAAGCCATTTATTTAGAGATTAAAAACGATTTAAAGTATAAAAATAGCTATGTATCTAAGACAATAGAAACTTATTTTAGAAGATTAAAAAAGGATATATATCTATGGTCAAATTACCAGATAATGAATGACATAGTTGTTGATGATATTGATAAAAGGATAGCAATCTTTATAAAGGCTGTTAAGTTAAACCTGAGTGAAAATTTTGACTTAGATATTATTGTAACAACGAAAACTGGAAAAATAATAGCATCTACAAATAAAAAATTTCTTTTTAAGAAATTTCCTGTTCAAACTCTTTTATCAAATAGATATATGCTAATTAATTTTAGTAATGGTCTATATATTTTTACATTTTCTCCTGTTTATTCGTCTTTCCAACATAAACTAATTGGATATTTGATAGTTTTAATAAATCCTGATACATTCAAAAAATTTATAAGTACTCATAAAGGATATAATGTGTATATTTACTTACAAAACATAAATAATAAATCTATAGATAAAGAAATTTTAGAAAAAATAAAAACTCAAGAAGGATTTTCAGAAACACAAAAGTACTTTTTATATACAAGTGTTCTTCCATTAGAGCTTTTTTCAGAAAAAATATATGTAATATCACTAGTATTTAAGGAAATTGCATTTTCAACATTACACACATTAAAAGAAAGCTTAATATTTATCGGTTTTATAGGATTTATTGCTATAATTCTTCTTTCATTAATGATTTCAAAAATTGTTATAAACCCGTTAGAAGAATTAACTAAATTTGCAGATGATTTAGCGATAAATCAAAATTATTCAAAAAGATTTAATATCAAATCAAAAGACGAAATAGGTATTCTTGCAACATCTTTTAATAAGCTACTGTCTAAAATAGAATATGCTGTAAATGAATTACAAAAAGAAAGCGAAAAAAGATTACTGTTATTTACTCAATTAGTTGAATTTTTTAACAAACTAACCAAAACAGAAACAAAATCACAGGTTATAGACTTACTAAATAATACTATTGGTAATATGCTTGGATATAAGGTTTATATAAAAAATACCCAGAGCAAAGAAATTAAAAACAATAACTGTTTATGCTTTCCTATAACATACAAAAGATTTGATAAAAAGGAAAGTAGTTTACAAGGTTATCTTTATTTTGAAGCTATAGATAAAAAAATCATTACAGAGCAAGAAAAAAGATTATTAGATTCTGTATCGAAATTGGTTAACCTATGGCTTGAAAGGTTAGAAATGATAAAGACTCTAAAAAAACTATTAGAAAAAGCTCAATCATCTTCCAAAGCAAAATCTATTTTTATAGCTAATGTATCACATGAGCTTAGAACACCATTGAATTCCATAATAGGTTTTTCACAGATATTAGAAGAAGAATTGCATAATGAAGAATATAGAGAAATGGTAAAAGCTATAAAAGTATCAAGTAATCATCTTCTTTCATTAATTAATGATATATTAGATTTTGCGAAAGCCGAAGCAAATAAAATACAGGTAAATAATGAGAAATTTTTATTAGATGACCTTCTAGAAGAACTTTATTTAATGACAAAATCTATGATTGGTAATAAAAATATTAAACTTATCTTTCCGAAAAAGACTAATATAACTCTTTATACTGATAAAAAATTACTCAAGCAAATTTTAATAAACATACTTTCTAATGCGGTTAAGTTTACAAATTATGGATATATAAAAGTGGACGCTGAACATACTGAAAATTTTGTGAAAATAATTGTAAAAGATACAGGTATAGGTATACCGCAAGACAGTATAAGCCGTATTTTTAATGATTTTGAGCAGGTAGAGAACCCATTACAAAAGAAATATAAAGGAACAGGCTTAGGTCTTGCTCTTGTTAAGCGTTTAATTAAACTGCTAAATGGGAAAGTTGAAGTAAAAAGTGAAGGAATCGGTAAAGGGACAACTTTTATAGTATATGTTCCAATCCAAGAAAAAAAGAGAGGGGCAAATGCCCCTCAAAGTTAATTAGAATGGTAGTATACCACCACCTCTGCCTGAACCTCCATCTACTTCAACTTCTACTGCTTTAAAGTCTCCACTTCTAAGAACATCTGTAGTATCAAGATAAGTTCCTTTATCATTCCATATTCTTATTTCAACGGTATCTTTGTTTCTTCCAGGAGTACCATTATCAGTGATACACCATTCTATATTTACTGTTTCTATACCTCTGCCAAAGTATGTTCCAACACCCATTCCACAGTTTGTTGTAAATGGACCACTATCACAGTTTACAGATGTCACATCTCTTAAAACAAATTGTCTTGCTTTCCACCTTAAGATAAGAGAAGATTTGTCTTCAGTATTACAGAATAATCTACCTGCAAGTCTAACATTTGAATTCTTTGTATAACCACCACCAGTTATATAGTTATCTGTTTTTGGTTGAGGTACAGTTATAGCTAAGTGCTGGCTTCCTATTAATGTGTCATCCGCATAGAATTCAACATCACATTCATAGGTTCCTGGAGGTGTACCTTCAGGTACTTCTATAGTTTCTTCAAAACTAACAGTTTCTCCACCTGATACATCTGTGTATTCAGAAGGAGAAAAGGTAATATTTAAAGGTTCACATCCTACAGGATTTGCAGTTATGGTAAAGGTAA
>JALSSG010000089.1 GCA_026984355.1 Hydrogenothermaceae bacterium | reverse complement strand
CCATCAGTATCAATTTCTATATCTTCACCTTTTTCATTTTTTGCTATAACTTTAACTCTTTCTGCTCTTGGTATAGTTATTTGAACACCGGGAAAACTAAGACAACCTTCTGTAGATTCAACCTGTCCTTCTTTTTCTACTATCTTTGGATTTATAAGTGCCATTTTTATTCCTTCTTCTTCTTTTTCCTGTGCATCGTATTTTTTTACATTTGTATCAAGTACAAGTATCTGATAAGGTATTCCTATCTGATTTGCAGCTAATCCTACACCTTCTTCCTCATACATTCTTTTGAACATAATATCTATATAGTTTTGAAGTTTTTCATCAAAAAAATCTACTTCTTTCATTTTTTGTTTTAATATTCTATCTGGCCATGTTCTTATTCTATAATCCATTTTTCTCACCTCTTATACTACAAATACATTCATTTTTTCTTTTAAAATTCTTACTGCTTCTTTTTTGTCTGAAGCTCCATAAACAGAGCTTCCAGCAACAAAAATATCAACTCCCATTTGGGATATCTGTGTAATATTATCCTTATTTATACCTCCGTCAATCTCTATAAGAACATCTGTTCTTCCTGTATCTTCCATTAGTTTTTTTAATTTTGGGATTTTGTTTAAAACTTCTGGTATAAATTTTTGACCGCTAAATCCGGGATTTACAGACATAATAAGCACATAATCAATAAAGTGAATTATTTCTTCTAATGTACTCACTGGATTGGAAGGATTTAAGGCTATACCAGCTTTTACTCCACGAGATTTTATATGTTCAACAAGTCTGTGAGCATGGATTGTAGCATCTAAATGAAATGATATCATGTTTACACCAGCATCTATAAAATCATCAACATATTTTTCAGGTTCAACTATCATAAGATGAGCATCAAATGGTAGGTTTGTTATTTTTCTAAGAGATTTTATAACAGGAGGTCCTATAGTTATATTTGGAACGTACCTTCCATCCATAACATCAAGATGTATGATATCAGCTCCAGCTTCTTCAACTACTTTGATTTCTTCACCTAATTTAGAAAAATCACCGGCTAAAATAGAAGGAGCTAGTAGTTTTTGTTTCATCTTATACCTCGTACTAAACTTTTAAGAAAATTTAACAAAACCAGACTTTTATACAATTGTTTTTATCATAAAATCTCCACCTTTTCCTGTACAAATCTATCATTTTCTAATTTCCAGCTTCTCCAGTTTCCAGCTTTTCCTTTTTCTATAGACATAATTATGTAAGACATATCAGGCTGAGCAAACATAAGGTCTGTTTGGGAAGGTCTATCAGGATGGTCAGGATGAGTATGATATATACCTACTATAGATAATCCTTTACTATCTGCGTAGTTTTCTACTCTTATGTAATCTTTTGGTGAGATTTCAAATCTATCATTTGCTCTTTCTTTATTCTGGTTTTCCACCTGATAAACTTCCACTGCTTCTCTAATATCGTTGTTATAATCTATACTCCCAAGTAAAAATCCACATATTTCATATGGATATCCTTTTTCTCCCTGTTTTGCTATTTTATCTATAAGTTCTTTTTTTATCCTTAGCACCTTACTAACCTCAAAAGTCAAATGGTAAACTAAAGGTTATCTCTGTTTCTGTTATGTTATTTTCATACTGTCTAAATACTATAGCAGTTCTTTCTGTGATTTTAAACCCAAGTTCGTACCAGCCAAATAGTTCTGTAACGGTTTGTAATATAGGTCTTGAGATAGCTATATAGAGTCTTCTTGTTATAGATTTTCTTGCATAAATTGAAGCTATAATTCCCTGTATAGGAGAATATTTAGGGTTGATAGATATTTCAAAACCTGTTTGAAAGATACCTCCTTTTTCTGGTGATACTGGGAAAATAGCTTTAATTAGCTTTCCAACCAGTGCAAAAAATGGAAGTTCTGCTAAAGCTGAAGGAGTTTCCTTTAAAAATAAAATAGCTAATATTTCTTCTTTTGTCTTTGGTGGTGTTGATACATATTCAAACTGAAGGTCATCAATTGGTCCTGTAATGTTTAAATAAATAAAAGTTTGAGCAACATTTGTTGATAATCTTGCGTTAACAAATGGCTTATTGTCTATTATTCTTACATTTATAAAGTCTACATTGTATAGATTTTTTGCTATATAAATTTTTCCATAAGTTATATCTATTTCTCCATTTAAAACAGGTTTTGCAAGTGTCCCTGTTATGCGTAAGCTTGCTTCAGCGTATACATTTCCCCAACTTCCATACACATATATAGGAGAAAATGTATCTACATTAATATCTAAGGATATTTTCTCAAAAATAAGAGGTTTTTCTTCTATGGCTCTTTTTTCTGTAAGAAAAGAGATAGGAAGTTTACTTCTTCCAGATACAGATATATTTCCTTTTATTATATGGTTTTGTTGATTTTTTGTGATTATATCTAAGTTAGAATTTACAGTACCTACAAATAGGTTTTCATATTTTACCGGTAGCATTTCAAATATAGTTTTTAGGTTATATATCAAAGGAGTTATATTTGCTGTTCCTCTTATCTGTATAGGATTTTCGCCAAATAAAGAGCTTACTGTTTTACCTGTGATATTTATTTTTAGTTCTTTTTGATATTCTACAAGGAACTTATCAATATCTATAGAACCTATAACATACGGTGTTCTTATTATAAGATTATTAGAATAAAATTTTACATATATGTCTTCCTTTATTTTCTTAATGTTTCCTTCATACAAGACCTGATAAGCTACATCTCCTTTTAAAGAAAAAAACTGTAAAATCTCTGGGATTAGTTCTTTTCCTATATTTCCTGTTGTATATAAAAACAGATTTTCATTTTTTAAATCATAAACTAACTTTTTGACAGTACCATTTAGTAGTCCATGGTATTTAAAACTATCTACTAATAATTTCATATTTTCAAAAGAAATTCTTATTTTATCTGATTTTAGAAGATTTATGTTGCTTGTACTTACATTTATAGAGTTTATGTCTGCTGTTGCTTTTGGAAGCTTATCTTTTTCTAACAAAACATCAATATTTATCTTATCTAAAAGTAGACTGTAATTTTGATTTGTATCGTCCGTATAAATACGTAATAATATGTTTTCTGTAAAAATACGGCTACTGATTTGCTTTTCTTTTATGTTTACAAGGTAATTTAGGGTTGTATCAAGATTCAGCTGATTATCTTGTTTTACTTTTAGCTTTGAAATACCACCTATCTTTTCTAAAGTTCCTGATATTAAGGTTTCATCTGACAGTTCTATCTGTCCTTTTTCCCCCTCAATCCAAAAATTTCCGATTATTGAATTTTTTTCAAGCTGAGTAAACAAAAATCCATTTCCTTTAAATTTATCCAGTCCGTCAAACCTATCAGAATTCAGGTCAATAAAGAAGTCTTTATTTAAAAGCTCAAAGTTCCCTTTTATAGATACTTTTTTACCAAAAATATTTATCTGATTGTTGTAGAATTTTATCTTTAGATTAGATTTTTCTTTTGAAATTGTTCCTTTTCCATAACCATATATT
>JALSSG010000088.1 GCA_026984355.1 Hydrogenothermaceae bacterium | reverse complement strand
GATGTTTAGTGTAAGCATCATTAACAGCTATAACTGGAAATTTAAGCTGTCCTTTTTCAGCCATAGCTTTTAATCTTATAACTCCTGTTGTTGTTTCTTCTGTTCCACCATATACATACTTTATGTACTCCTGCATTTCTTTATGTAGAGTTGATATAAGGTCAGCTCCGTCGTCCATTGTTATGTTTGGTTTTCTTTTTAGTACTTCTTTTATATGCATATAGTATGTTTCTCTGTCTTCTCCATGTATTGCAAAAACAGGAATATCAAAATCTTTAACTAATGACGCTGCTACATCATCCTGTGTAGACAAAGGATTTGAGGCGGTAAGATATACATCAGCACCTCCAGCTTTAAGGGTTATCATAAGATTTGCTGTTTCTGTTGTAACGTGTAGGCATGCACTTATAGTTATACCTTTTAGTGGCTTTTCCTTTTCAAATCTTTCTCTTATCTGTCTTAACACAGGCATATCTTTTTCAGCCCATTGTATCCTTAATTTTCCCTTTTCAGCTAAAGATAAATCTTTTACATGATATTCCATTCTTTCCTCCAGAAATTTTAAGTAAAAAAACTATTATATAATTAGTTTTAGGAGAATTTGTTATGAATGAAATTTTAAAAGTTATAAACCTTACTGTAAAGATAGGAAACAGAATAATAATTCAGGATATAAATCTATCTGTTAATAGAGGAGAAATTGTTGCCATTCTTGGTCCTAATGGTGGAGGAAAAACAACTTTAATCAGAACATGTTTAGGTTTTATAAAACCTTATAAAGGCAAGGTTCTTCTTTTTGGTACTTCACCAAAAAAAGCTATAAAAACAGGAAAAGTAGGATATTTACCGCAAAAATCTATAACTCCTAAAAATTTTCCATTTTCTGCTATTGATGTTGTTCTGCTTGGACTTGTAAATAAGAAAATACCTAAAGATGAAAAGATTAAAATAGCAAAAAAATATATATCTTATGTTGGAATGTCTGGATTTGAAAACTATCCATTTAGCCAGCTGTCAGGTGGACAGCAACAGAGAATTTCTATAGCAAGACTTTTAGTAGCAGAGCCAGAAATTATATTTCTTGATGAACCAGCTACAGGTGTTGATGTTGTGGCACAGGAAGGTTTTTATGAATTTTTAAGAAAACTTAAGGAAGAAAAAAATATAACTATTATAATGGTTTCTCATGATATTGGTGTTGTAGGAACTTTTGTAGATAAAGTAGCAGGTCTAAATAAAAAACTTCATTATTATGGAGAACCAAAAGGTTTCTTCCAGAAACATATCCTTGAACAGTTGTACGGAGCAGAAGTAAGACTTTTAATCCATTCACCAGAATGTATATCATGTGAATACTTTTATATAGAAACCCCTTCTAAAAAAGAAGAAAACTAAAACTATATCTTTCTTAATCCGAAAAACTAAAAAATAATTTAATGCAAAATCAAAAAACATAATGAATAAAAAACCTATAGGTCAGCTTTTAAAAGAGTTAGGATATGTTACAGAAGACCAGATACAAATAGCTCTAGAAGTAAAGAAAATAAGCGGGGGACTTTTAGGAGAGGTTCTTGTAGCTCTTGCTTTTGTCTCTCCTACAGAAATAGCTGAAGCAATAGCTGTTCAGGCTGGAAAACCTTTTGTAGACTTGTCCCAGTATCCTCCAAGTAAAGAGGCCTTAAAGATTTTAAATAAAGACCTGGCTTTACAGTTAGAAGTAATTCCTTTAGCTATAAAAGGTTCTACTTTAGATATTGCTATGGTAAATCCATATGATATTAACGCAGTTGATATAGTACAAAGGAGAACAGGTTTAAATATAAACATTCTTGTAGCAGATAAAGAATCTCTTAGAAAATCTATAGAGATAAATTATTTTTTACTGGAACATCCAATAGAACAGGAACTGGAAAACATTTTAAAAGAAATACAAAGCGGAAATACAGCCCAGAATATACCAAAACTTGTTAACCTGATAATAGATAAAGCTATAATAGAAAGAGCTACAGATATACATATATCTCCTGAAAGTCTTGCAACTCATGTTTTTTATAGAGTTGATGGTATTATGAGACATTATTTTTCTTTACCTTCTAATGTTCATTCACCTTTATCCTCAAGGATAAAGGTTATGGCTGGACTTGATATAGCAGAACAAAGACTTCCTCAAGATGGTTCTTTTTCATATGAGTTTTTTAATGAACAATATGACTTTAGAGTTTCTACAGTACCTACTGCCTATGGAGAAAACTTAGTTTTAAGAATTCTTTCAAAAAATGTTTCTTTATTTAATTTAAAAAGATTAGGTTTTGAAGAGTATTTATATAAGAAAATAGAAAAAGCTTTAGAAAAGCCACAGGGTATTTTTCTAGTAACAGGTCCTACCGGTTCTGGTAAAACTACTACTTTATATGCTTCTTTAAGAAAGATAAATTCTCTTCAGAGAAATATATTAACAGTAGAAGACCCTGTTGAGTATAAATTTCCATTTATAAAACAAACACAGGTAAATGAAAAGGCAGGATTTACCTTTGCAAAGGCTATAAGAGCATTTCTAAGACAAGACCCTGATGTTATTCTTGTTGGTGAGATTAGAGATGAAGATACAGCTCAGATGGCCATAAGAGCTTCTATTACTGGACATCTTGTTCTTTCTACTTTACATACAAATGATGCTATAAGTGCAATTCCAAGACTTACTGATATAGGCATAAAAGAATATATGATAGCCTCAGGTGTTCAAGGAATTCTTGCTCAGAGATTAATTAGAAAAGTATGTAATTTCTGTAAAGAAGAAATAGAAATATCGGTAAATCAGTTAGTTGAATTAGGTTTTGATGAGGCTTTTGTTAGGTCTCAAATAGATTCTGAAAAGATAAAAATATATAAAGGTAAAGGATGTAGATACTGCAATAATACTGGTTATCTTGGAAGAGTAGCTATAGGAGAACTACTTACTATAGATGATGAAATAGGAGATATGATAATTAGAAAAGAGCCTCCTCTTGCAATACTGAATAAGGCTAGACAGTCTGGAATGTTAACACTAAAGGAAGATGGATTTTTTAAAGTTAAAAAAGGTTTAACTACACCAGAGGAAGTTGTAAGGGTTGTAGGATAATGGCTCTATATCTTGTTGAAGCTATAGATAATAGAGGGAATAAAGTCAGGAAAATATTTAGTATAGATGAAGAGTCTCTTTTTCCTTATCTTGAATTTTCAAACCTTACACCTTTAAAAATTCGAGAACTTCCAGAGATTTTTAAATATATAAATTTAAAAAGATTTAAAGGTAAACTAAGAAGGTCAGAAATAATAGAAGTTTTAGAAAATCTTCATCTTATTGTTAAATCTGGAATTCCTTTAAGCACTGGTATTTTAGACCTTGCAGATGATGCTCAAAATCCAGTTTTAAAAGATATGCTTTATGATATAGCATTTAAAATACAAGGAGGTATGCTTTTATCACAGGCTACACAAAAATACAGAAAGTATTTTTCAGATATTGTTATAACCTTATTTAAGATAGGAGAAGAAACAGGAA
>JALSSG010000087.1 GCA_026984355.1 Hydrogenothermaceae bacterium | reverse complement strand
TAAAACTGTTTTATTCAAGGGAAGATGATTTATCATCAGCGTATTTTAGACCTCTACATGTAGCAAAGATAGAAGCATCTCTTGACAGCGAAGGAAATATTACAGCATGGAAACATAAGATATCAGCACCATCTCTTTTAGAATTCACAAGAGGGAAAAAATACAAAGTAGACCCAGAAGTTGTTAGAGGTGTAAGAGACTTACAGTACGATATACCAAATCTTTATGTTGAATATGTAAAAGTTAACTTTCCAATCCCTATATGGTACTGGCGGTCTGTTGCAAGTTCGCATAATGCTTTTACAATTGAGTCATTTATAGATGAGTTAGCATACGAAGCAAAAAAAGACCCTGCAGAATTTAGATTGGAGCATTTGTTTTCTAATATAAGAGCATCTAAAGTTATAGAAATAGCCTTAGAAAAAGCTAAATGGTATAAAAAAAGATATTCAACAGGATTAGGAATAGCATACTATTATTCTTTTCGTTCGCATGTTGCACAGGTTGTTGAAGTTTCTGTAGATGAAAAGAAAAAAGATATAAAAATTCACAAAGTTATATCTGTTATAGATTTGGGTCCTATAACTGTAAATCCACAACTTGTAAAGATGCAAATGGAAAGTGCTGTTATTATGGGGCTAAGTAGTGCTTTATATGAAAAGGTTTCTATAAAAAATGGAAAGATTGTGTCCAATAATTTTGATACATATAGATTAATGAGAATTGACAAAACACCTGAAATAGAGGTTTATATTATAAATTCAAAGGGGCTTATGGGTGGTGTAGGAGAGCCAGGACTACCTCCAGTAATCCCAGCTCTTACAAATGCTATATTTTCAGTAACTGGTAAAAGAATAAGAAGTTTGCCAATTTTACAGAACTTTTAAAATCATTTTTTTGGTCTAAATGCTTTAACTTTTTCTGGGTCTGTATCAATAAAATCTCCACCGATGAGGTCTATACAATAAGGAATAGCAGGAAATACTGCATCAAGGGTTAGCTTAATTGATTGTGGTTTTCCTGGTAAGTTAACAATAAGACAGCTACCTCTAATTCCTGCTGTTTGTCTTGAGAGTATGGCTGTTGGTACTTGTTTTAAGGATACCTGCCTCATTAGTTCTCCAAAACCTGGCATCATTTTTTCACATACATTTTCAGTTGCTTCTGGAGTAACATCTCTTGGTGCAGGTCCTGTTCCGCCAGTTGTTAATATAAGACTACATTTTTCTACATCAGCTAAATATATAAGAGTTTTTTCTATTAAATCCTGTTCATCAGGGATTATTTTGTAAATAATATCAAAAGGTGTAATTAAAACATCTTCAAGGTATTCTATAATAGCCTTTCCGCTTATATCTTCATAAATTCCTTTACTTGCTCTATCTGATATTGTTAAAACACCTATTTTAGCTTTTTTTTCCATTTTTAAAACCTCCTTTAAAAGTTTGATTTTCCAATATATCATATAATTTCCGAAAAAATTATTGAAAATATATTTTTTTGTATAAATTTATCTTCAGGAAAAAAATTTATAGGAGGTAAGAAAAGATTTTTACTTTAGAAGTAGAAATACCTGCTGAGGCATTTTTTAACATTGTTGGTAATAGAGATGAAAACCTTAAATATTTTTCTGAAATATTTGATATTAAAATTTTTGCAAGAGGAACAAAACTCATAGCAGAAGGCTCTGAAGAAGCTCTTGATAAGTTTGAGAAATTTATGGAAAAAGTAGCATCTCTTTTTGAAGTAGGACATAGGTTAAATTCTGCTGATGTTAGAAGTTTAGCATTAGGATTTAAACTTGATGTAGAGGAAAATAGAAAACCTGTATTTGAAGGAAATAATGTGGTTTTATTTACTCATAAAAGAAAACCGATAGTCGCAAAAACACCTACACAAAAAGTTTATGTTGATACTATAAAGAAAAATGATATAACTTTTGGCATTGGACCGGCTGGAACTGGAAAAACATATCTTGCTATGGCTGTAGCAATATCATATCTAAAGGAAAACAAAGTAAATAGGATTATATTAACAAGGCCAGCTGTTGAAGCTGGAGAAAAACTTGGATTTTTACCAGGAACATTAACAGAAAAAGTAGACCCATACCTACGACCTCTTTATGATGCACTTTATGACATGGTAGATGCAGACAAAGCAAATGATATGCTTGAAAAAAAAGTTATAGAAATAGCTCCTTTAGCATTTATGAGAGGAAGAACCTTAAACGATGCATTTATTATTTTAGATGAGGCACAAAATACAACTAAAGAACAAATGAAAATGTTTCTAACAAGAATAGGCTTTGGTTCAAAAGCTGTAATAACAGGAGATATAACTCAAATAGATTTACCAAAAGTTTCTCAGTCTGGTCTTGTAGAAGCTATAAAAGTCCTAGAAGATGTAGAAGGAATAGGATTTACAAGATTTACAGAAAAAGATGTAGTCAGACATCCAGTAGTACAGAGGATAATTATGGCATACGAAAAATACGAACAGGAAAAAGAAAGTGAACAGGATTTACATAAATAAAGAGTATAGAACAACAAAGATTACAAAAAAACAGTTAAAAGATATCTTAGACAATATGCTTGAATATCTTGGCATAAATAATGTTGAAATTGGATTAACCCTAACAGATAACGATACTATAAAACAGTTAAATAGAGATTGGCGGGGAAAAGATAAACCAACAGATGTTCTTTCCTTTCCTGCTGGTGAAATTCCAGGATATGAGTATAAAGTTTTAGGAGATATAGTTATATCTATTCCTTATACAAAAAATCAGGCAGATAAATTAGGCGTTTCCTTTTATGAAGAGTTAGTTAGGCTTATAGCCCATGGTCTTTTACACTTACTTGGATACGACCATGAAAACTCAGAAGAAGAAGCGAGGATTATGTTTGACAAACAAGAAAAATTGATAAAACATATATTAAAACAAAATATAGTCGGAAAGTAAGAATGCTTCTTGGAGAGAAAGTCATAACTAACCTTAAAGATATTTTTTCAAAAAGATTAAAAGACCCTGTTTTATTGATTTTTAAAGGAAAAAATGATGAAAAATCACAAAAAATAAAGCAGATTTTAAAAGATATATCATCTGTAGATGAAAGGATAAGATTTGAAGAAAGTGAAGAGTTAGATTGTATAGATTTTCCATGCTTTAGTATTACTACTCCGGGAAAAGACCTTGGAATTAGATTTATGGGCGAACCAACAGGTGGAGAATTCCAGGTTGTTATAGATACTATAATAATGGTATCTTCAAATGATTACAAAATAAGCCAGCGAGTTGAAGAAATAGCAGAAGATATAGATGAAGATGTTCATATAAAAGTTTTTGTTACATCTTCTTGTGGTTTTTGTCCACCAGCTATAAAAATGGCTTATAGCTTTGCCCTTGTTAATAACTTTATTAAAGCTACAGTCATAGACTGTTATAGTTTTCCTGAACTTGCTATGAAATATAATGTTGCCGCTGTGCCAAAGATAGTTATAAATGATAAAGTAGAGTTTATAGGTGCTAAAGATGATAATGAGTTTTTAGGATACATAATAAGAGCGTTAGAGGCA
>JALSSG010000086.1 GCA_026984355.1 Hydrogenothermaceae bacterium | reverse complement strand
CAGTTTCGTTTGAAGAAATATCGGTGCTGTTTTCCTTTATAGAAGGAGGAATTATTATTTTATTTTCGTCTTCTTTTACATATCTTTGGCTTCTTTGTGAAAAATTTAATGTAGTGTGCCTTACAAGTTGATGGGTCATTACTCTTGAAACGTTATCTATGTAAAAAACAGCATAACCATCATATTCATCTAATAGCCCTATAAGACTTACGTTCTCTTTTTCTCCAAGAGGAGATACAGGAACATCGTACTCAGCCATTTTTTCAAAGGTTTTAAAATATTCTTTTTCATCTATAGAAAGCATCTCTTCTAAGTAATGTCTAAGAGATACACCAACAACAGTTGGATATTTAGGGTTGTAATGAGCTTTAAAATACAGTGAAGCTATCTTCATTGCAAGAATTTGAGCTTTAGTATTGTGGGGGAGAGAAAGATATTCAGGCTCAAGATGGCTATTTATCTTTTCTTCAGAAAGGTCTGATAAATCCTTATAAGAGAACGAATGCGCAAATACACTAAAATGCTTGTAATTACCAAGTTTTGATAAAAATTTTGCCCTATCATTTTTACTTACTACTCTAGGGTCATTTAGTAGATAATTTAAATCTCCCCCACTATAGCAGGTTCTTGCTCCTAAAGCTGTAAAAGGTATAGTTTCCTTAAAATCCTCTAATGAAAATATATCTGTAATAAGTCCCATTTATTACTCTTAAACTTTGACTTTCTTAAATAAAATTCTCTTTAGTTTTTTACCCATTTTAAATTGAACCACTTTTTTGTTTTTCAAAGTAATAGTTTCACCTGTTTTAGGATTTCTTGCTTTTTCGGCTTTCCTTTCTTTGACTTTAAAAGAACCAAGACCTCTTATCTCTATCCTTTCTCCTTTAGAAAGAGCATCTATCATAGCTTCAAAAGTTCCATTTAAGACTTTAGCTATCTCAGATTTTGGATATTCTGGAAACTTTTCATAAAGTCTGCTAAGTAAATCTGATTTCTTCATCTTATCCCCCTATACTTTTTATTTCAATGTTCATTTGTTTTAAAACTTCCTTACATCTATCACATACAGATTGCCCTTCTTTTCCAACAGAAATATCATAAATCCAGCATCTTGGACATTTTTCTCCTAAAGCTTTTGTTATTCCAATTATAGCATTTTCTGTTTCTTTCCCCTCTATAATAATATCAGCGTCTATTTTATCAACCAGTTCAACCTGACTTACTGTAAAAAAGTATTTAATCCAGTCTAATCTCTCCTGCAGTAATTCTTTTAGTTTACTATCTAACTTAAGTAAAACTCTTGCCTCATAAGGATGTTTAATAAGACCACTGTTCCTTGCCTGTTCTAATGCTGTCATAATATCACTTCTTAATTTTAAAAGTTCATGATATATTTCTTCAAGATTTTTATCTATAAAATCTGTGTTAACAACAGGCATTTCTTCTAAATGAATACTTTCTTTTATATCAGGATTGATATTTCTAACATAACTCCATATTTCCTCTGTCGTAAAAGAAAGTATAGGTGCAAGTATCTTTGTTAAAGCATCTAAAAGATAGTAAAGAGTAGTTTGGGCAGAACGTCTTTCTAAAGATTTTGGTGCATAAACATAAAGTCTGTCTTTTAATATATCAAGATAAATAGCAGATAAATCTACAATCATAAATCTTTTTATAGAGTGATATATTCTGTGAAATTTATGTTCACTGTAAGATGAATGAGAAATTTCTATTATTCCCTGTAGTTTTGATAAAATCCATCTGTCAAGCTCTAACATGTTCTCATAAGGAACAATATCTTCCTTAGGATTAAAGTCATATAGGTTTCCAAGGAAGTATCTAAATGTGTTTCTGATTTTTTTATAATCATTTGCTATGTTTTTTATTATGTTCATTCCTATTTTTATGTCTTCTGTATAGTCTTCAGTTACAACCCATAGTCTTAGTATGTCTGCACCGTATTGTTTAATAATTTTCTCAGGAGGTATTACATTCCCTAAAGATTTAGACATTTTTCTGCCTTTTTCATCAAGAATAAATCCATGAGTAAGTACGCTATCATAAGGAGCTCTTTCATAAGATGCTATGCTTTCAAGTAAAGAAGATTGAAACCATCCTCTATGCTGGTCAGAACCTTCCAGATATATATCTGCAGGCCACTTAAGTTCTTCCCATTTCCCATATTTTAGTACAGATGCATGTGATACTCCAGAATCAAACCATACATCTAATATGTCTTCTTCTTTTTCAAAGTTTGTGCTTTTACAGTTTGGGCAGGAAAATCCTTCAGGAAGAAGCTCTTTTGCTTCTTTTTCAAACCATATATCTGCTCCAAATTCATAGTTTTCTACAAGTTTTGCTATATGCTCAAATATCTGTTCATCAGAAACTATAGTTCCACAATCCTTACAGTAAAAAACTGCTATAGGTACTCCCCATATTCTTTGACGTGATATACACCAGTCAGGTCTATTTTCTACCATAGACTTTATTCTATTTTCTCCCCAGTGAGGTATCCACTTAACTCTTTCAATTTCCTTTATAGCTTCACCTCTTAACGTTGCTCCATTTTCTAATATAGCATCCATAGATATAAACCACTGAGGTGTTGCTCTAAAGATGACAGGATTTTTGCATCTCCAACAGTGAGGATATGAGTGTTTGATAGTTTCTTTATGTAAAAGAGCACCTGTTTCCTCAAGTTTTTCTATTATTACTGGATTTGCATCAAAAACTCTAAGTCCTCTTAGCCACTGAGGTACTTCATCTGTAAATCTACCTTCGTCATCAACAGGAGCAAAAGGTTTTATCCCATATCTACTTCCTATAATATAGTCTTCCTGACCATGACCTGGAGCCATATGAACAAGTCCTGTTCCTGTTCCAAGTTCAACAAATTCAGAAAGGTATATTTTTGATACTCTATCTATAAATGGGTGATAGTATTCTATAAATTCTAAATCTTTACCTTTTACCTTTTTAATAATTTCTCCTTTTATACCTGTAATTTCCTGAAAATCTTTTGCTAATTCTTCAGCAACAATTAATACGCCTTTTTCTGTATCAAGAAATACATAATCAAACTCAGGGTTTACCATAATTCCAAGGTTAGCTGGAAGTGTCCATGGGGTAGTTGTCCATATAACTGCAAAGGTGTCTTTTTCTATATCAAAAGGAGGTTCTACAAGTTTGAAAGCTACATATATAGATGGGTCTTTTTTCTCCTGATATTCTACTTCTGCTTCTGCTTCTGCTGTTTTATCGTATATACACCAATAAACAGGTTTTAGACCTCTATAAGCTACTTTTTTCTTAAAAACTCTTCCAAGTTCCCTTATTTCCTGTGCCTGATAAGATGGATTCATTGTAAGATATGGATATTCCCAGTTTCCTATAATTCCTAATCTTTTAAATTCTTCCCTTTGAATATTTACAAATTTTTCAGCATACTCTCTGCAAAGTCTTCTAAATTCTGCTTTTGGAATGTCTTCCTTTTTTATTTTTTTCTTTGCTAATTCTTTTTCTACATTTCTTTCAATTGGAAGTCCATGACAGTCCCATCCGGGAACAAAAGGGGCATCTTTCCCAAGCATAGATTGATATTTGACAAGTATATCCTTAAGTATCTTGTTTAAAGCATGTCCAATATGGATATGTCCATTAGCGTAAGGAGGACCATCATGTAGAATATATTTTTCTTTTCCTTTTCTTTCTTCTCTTAGTTTTTTGTATAAATCTATATTTTTCCATTTTTCTATGATTTCTGGTTCTTTTTTTGGTAAATTTCCTTTCATAGGAAAATCTGTTTTAGGTAAATTTAAAGTATCTTTAAACTCCAAAGCCAAAGTCCTCCAGAAAATTAGATTAGAAGTATATTATAGTATTATTCAATATATTATGGGAAGTGCAAAAAATGAGATATCTTATTTTCATATTTTTTATAATCTCAATTTTATCTGGTTGTACAAAAACAGATGAAAGACCAGATATAGTTGTTGATATAAAGGTCTCTAAAAATGGTTATTCGCCAGATTTTATAAAAGTTCCTGTAAATTCTGTGGTTCTTTTTAGAATAACGGCTTTAGATGAGGGTATAGGAGATGATTACTCTCAAAAGTATTATGGACACTGTTTTTATATTGTTCCTCCTTATGATGTTATGGTTGAAAATATAAAAAAAGGTGAAACAAAATCTGTAAAAGTAAAGATGATTTATCCAGGAAAGCATATATTTACCTGTCCATACTGTTCTGGATTCTTTCCTACAAAAGGTGAAATCATTGTAAGTTCTGAATGAATATTCAAAAATAATAATTACTACTAATTAAGAATAAATATAAAAAAACCGAACAATAAGAAAAACCTTTATATTTGAGGATAAATATTATGAAAACGCAGGAAAAAACTTTAGATATAAATTGTAATCTGTGTAAAAAGTTTGAAACAAAGGATAGCTTTTCAGATAAAGAAAAAAAGCAGATAACAGAAATTACAAAAAAGACCCTTTCTTTTTTAGTAAATAAAAGTATTCCTTCTACACCAAAGCACTTTAAAAGATGGTTTAATGTTTTCACCTATTTAGCAGAGCATAATTTACTTTATGATGATATCCCAGAAGAGAAGTTAATAGAAATATGTAAATCAATAAACAAAAAAGATAAAGATGTTAATACATTAAAACTAAAAAAAGAACTCCAGAGAACAACAAGCATATTAGATGATTCAATGAAAGATATTTTAAATATTACTTCAGAATATGCCAGTAGCTTAGATAAAAGTGGCAGTGCACTAAGTGATGTTTCAAGCAAAATAGATAATACAGAAATACAATCTATACTTAATTATGTTCTGGAAGAAATGAAAAGAATGAAAAAAGAAAATGAAAAATTTAAAAAGAAGATAGAAGAAGAAAATAAAAAGGTTGAAAAATTGAAAAAACAGTTAGAAGTTGTTGAAACAGAAGCTAATACAGATTATCTAACAGGTTTATATAACAGAAGAGCCTTTATGAATGTATTAGAAGAATATTTCCAAAATTATAGACAGTTTGGTGATGTTTTTTCTTTAATTTTACTTGATATAGACAATTTTAAAAGTATAAATGATACTTATGGTCATGATGTTGGTGATATTGTTTTAAAAGATGTTGGAAACATTCTAAAAAAATATCTAAGACCTGAAGATATTCCTGCAAGGTTTGGAGGAGAGGAGTTTGCAGTGATAGTTTCTAATGCAAACAAAGAAATAGCATCAAAAGTAGCTGAACGTATAAGAAAAGTTATGGAAACAAGACATATTAAAATAGATGAGAACACTATAGTTGATTATACTGCAAGCTTTGGTGTGGCATGTGTTGAAGATAGATTTGAAAGCATTGACCAGCTTATAAAAAAAGCTGATGATAATCTATATAAAGCAAAAAGAAACGGAAAAAATTGTGTAGTGATATGATAGTAAAAGTTAAGGTAAAACCAAACTCTAAAAAAGAAGGTATAAAACAAATCAGTGAAGATATATTAGAAGTAAAAGTTAGCGTACCTCCAGAAAAAGGAAGAGCAAATCAGAGAGTAATAGAACTTTTATCAAAATTTTACAAAGTTCCAAAATCAAAAATAAAGATAAAAAAAGGTGAAACATCAAGAGATAAGTTAGTTCAAATTGATATTTGAAAAACAAAATCTGTTGTCATATGTTATTAACTCATTAGCTTTTAAAGAGGAAAAGTAATGTTTCCTGAAAGGATTTTAAAAAAAATAGATAGATTATTGGATAAGCATATCCAGTATCAAGAAAGTATTGACTTTAGGGATACTTATGCTTTTTTATGGAATGGTTCAAACCTAAAACCTGTAAAAAACTTTGCTAAGATAGATTTAAATGATTTTATAGGTGTTAATTATCAGAAAGAAAAATTAATAAAAAATACTCAAAAATTCGTAAACCATAAACCTGCCAATAACGTACTTTTGTGGGGAGAGAGAGGAACAGGAAAATCAAGTCTTATAAAAGCTATGCTTAATCTGTTTTATAATCAAAATCTTAGAATGATACAGGTGTTAAAACATGATTTACTTTCTTTGTTTGAACTATTTGATATAGTACAGCAAAATCCTGATTATAGATTTATTATCTTTATTGATGATTTATCTTTTGAAGAAACGGAGCCAGAGTTTAAGGAGTTAAAGACTGTATTAGATGGAGGTATATATCAGATACCAGAAAATTTACTTTTTTATGCTACATCAAATAGAAAAAATCTAATTCCTGTTAAATTTTCTGATAGAGAAACAGATGAAAAATCTCCAGAAGAAACATTACAGGAAAAAATATCCCTTGTAGAAAGGTTTGGACTTAGACTTGGATTTTTTAAAATGTCTCAGAATGATTATCTAAAGATAGTACAGCATTACGCAGATAAATATAATGTAAATATGGACAGAGAAAAACTTTTTTCTCTTGCTCTTAGATTTGCATTAGAATATGGTAGAAATGGTAGAACAGCTTATCAATTTATAAAAAGTCTGGATTATTAAATATGGATATTTCTTTGATTATTCCACCATTACTTGGAGCTTTTATAGGTTATATAACAAACTGGCTTGCAATAAAAATGCTTTTTAGACCTTATGAAGAAAAGTATATTTTTAATATAAAAATTCCATTTACACCTGGACTTATACCCAAAAGAAGAAAAGAAATTGCAGAAGCTATAGCAAAAACAGTAGAAGAACATATATTACCTGCTGAAAAACTAAAACAGCTGTTTGAAGAGAGTAATTATAAAATAAGACTACACAAAAGAGTAGAACTGGTTATAGATGAACTTATAGACACTACAATAGAAGATATGAAAAAAACTATAAAAGAGGGTATATCTGTTGGGAAATTTACTATAAAAGGGACTTTAATAATTACTGCTTTAGATAAAGTTATAGATAAAGCATTAGAAAAAGTAAAAGAGAAACTAAAAAAAAGAATAAAAGAAAAAGCTACAGTGATTATAGAAGAACATATAGAAGAAGAGCTACCAATAATGTTAGCCCAGTTAAATATAAGACAGATGGTTATAGACACATTTATGGAACTTGATATTGAAACACTGGAAAAAATTGTTGTTGGCTTTTCTGAAAATCAGCTTAAACATATAACGTATACAGGTGCTGTCTTAGGAGCTTTTATTGGTTTTATAGAAAGCTTTTATATTCTCGTAGAAAGAGGTTTTTAAAATGAAATTAGAAAAAGTAATAAATGATGATTTAAACAAGCTACTTGAGATAAGAACTGATGATGATTTTACCATTGAGTCTGTTTATTATAGAGGAGATACATTATGCGTATCTTCACAGGTAGGCTGTCCTGTTGAGTGTGCCTTTTGTGCTTCAGGTTTAAATGGCTTAAAAAGAAATCTTTCATATGAAGAGATAATAAATCAATATAACATTGCTGTTCAAAACGGATACACTATATCAAATATAACTTTTGCTGGAATTGGAGAACCTCTTTTAAACTGGGAAAATGTAAAAAAAGCGTTCTGGTTTTTTAAAAAAAATGGTTTAAAAGTAAGTTTTTATACAACAGGATTTCCTCTAAAAAATTTTAAGGAGCTTTTAACACTTCCTCATAATGGAATAAGTGTTTCAATTCATGCTGTAGATGAAGAAAAAAGAAAGTTTTTAATTCCTAAGTCAGCAAGGCTGGAGAATATTTTAGATATATTAAAAGAACATGTAAAAAACTTATCAAACAGGAAAAGAAAACTATACAGCCTTGCTTATTTGCTTATTAAAGATGTTAATGACACATATAATGAACTAGAAAAACTATCAAAATTAGCTAAAGATTTAGGTCTTTCTGTTTCTTTGCTAAAGTATAATCAGATAGAAAATATTCCTTTTGAAACTACCTCTGATGAAGATTATGAAAAAGCGTTTTTGTTTCTCAGAAAAAAAGGAATAAAAGTAACATTATCCAACAGATATAGAACCAGAAAGATTGGTGGTTGTGGAACTTTAATGATTAATAGATTAAAAAAAGAGGAAGGGGGCTGCCCTTCCTGTATGTAAAATCTTTTATTTTGCTACAAATATTAAAGGAATAGTAGCCACTAATAAAGCAACTCCAAGTATAATTAGTTTTTCCATTGCTACACCCTCCTTATTATATTTTTAGCAAATTCTATAAATAGATATATCAAATATTATGCCATTATTTAACACCTTATTGTATTTTTTTCGGTAAATATATAAAATTGCTTTAATTTTTTTCATATATAAACTATAAAAACACTTAAATGTATACAAATTTTATAGTAAAATAGTTTTGCATTTTTGCAAAAATGCAAAAAGTAATTTTTAAGTTTTTCAAAAACAGCAAAATTTTTATGCCATAAAAATATGTAAAAATGCAAAAGGAGAAGAAAATGTTAAGGATATTAAAAGCCAGAGAAATGGCATATGCTGATGAAAATACTATAAAAATTACAGGAATTAACTCTCTGGTATTAATGGAAAATGCTGGTAGAACATCAGCTCAGATAATTCTAGAAAATTATCCTGATGAGAAAAATTTTGTTATTATAGCAGGTTCTGGAAATAATGGTGGAGATGGTTTAGTTATAGCAAGATACTTACTTAGAGCAGGTAAAAATGTAGAGGTTTTTATACTTGCTAATTCTAAGGAAAAGTTATCAAAAGATAATCTAAAGAATTTAGAAATTTTCCAATTAATAGATGGTAAAGTAAGCTTTATAACTGAGGAAAAATTAAACAGATTAAAAAACAAAATAAAAGGTGCAGATGTTGTAATAGATGCTATCTTTGGTACAGGATTTAATCCTCCTGTAAAAGGGTATAGAGAAAAAGCTATACAGATAATAAATAAATATGCAAAATCTGTAGTATCAGTTGATATACCTTCAGGATTATCTGCTGATACAGGAACTATTAATGGTTCTTTTGTAAAATCTGATTTAACTATAACATTTGCATACCCAAAGCTGTGTCATATCTTATTTCCCGCCAGTCAGTACTGTGGTGAAGTATTTTTAGTTGATATTAGTATAGATGATAAATATGTACATGAAATACATAGATATCTTATAGAAGCTTCAAAGGTAAAGCTTCCTGAAAGAAAAAAAGACAGTCATAAGTATGAAAATGGACACATTCTCGTTATAGGTGCAAGTATAGGAAAAACAGGTGCAGTAATTATGGCTTCTAAAGCTTCAAATGTCTCTGGAGCGGGTCTTGTAAGTGCTGTTGTACCTAAGTCTTTAGATGTTATTTTTGAACAGGCTTTAATTGAGGAAATGACAATTCCAGTTAGTGATAAAGATGGATTTTTCTATAAACACTCTTATAAGGAGATTGAAAAAATTATAAATCAGGGAAAGTTTACTTCGATAGTTGTAGGTATGGGAATGGGCGTAAATGAACATACTAAAATGGTTGTTAAAACTATTCTAAAACAGAAAAAACCTATTGTAATAGATGCTGATGGATTAAATAATCTATCTAAAATAGATAATTTTAAAGATTTACTTAAAAAAAGAAAATCTCCAACCGTTTTAACACCACACATTGGTGAGATGTCTAGACTGACTGGCTATACCACAAAGTATATTCTGGATAATATGGAAGAAGTTGCTAGAGAGTTTTCTTTAGAAACAAACACTTTTGTAGTTTTAAAAAGTGCAAGGACTATAATATCTACTCCTGATGGAAAAGTGTACTATTCAATCTATGGAAACGAAAGTATGGCAACAGCAGGAACAGGAGATGTTCTGGCTGGTATACTTGGAACAATGGTGAGTAGATTAGATACAGAAGATGCTGTTTTAACAGGTGTAGTAATTCACGGTATTTCAGGTCAAATTGCTTCAGAAAAAGTAGGAAAAGAAAGTCTAAAGGCTACAGATTTAATAACATTTATACCAGAAGCTTACAAATACATTCAGAGTTTAAAAGATAGACAAAAGGTATATTCCTTTTATAGAAAACTAAGAGATTTTTAAAACATCGCTTAATTTTGGTATTATGTAATCAGGGTTATAACTTTTAGCTAATTCCTTTTTCCCATAGCCAAACATTACAAGACATGTTTTTGTATTTGCTTTTTTACCGGACAAAACGTCTGTTTCACTATCACCTATCATGATTGCATCATCACAGGAAATCCCAAAGTTTTCCAGTGCATATAAAACAGGTTTGGGACTAGGCTTTTTTTCGTCTAAAGTATCTCCGCCTATTATCAAATCAATATAATCTAACATGTTTAGCTTTTTTAATATTTCTTTAGATACGCTTTCGTATTTATTTGTTATAACGGCAATTTTTTTATCATGTTTTTTTAGATTTTCTAATACTTCTAATGTTTCAGGATATGGTTTTGTATACACAACAGGGTTGTTAAAGTAATAATCTCTAAAGATTGACACTGCTTTTTCTATAAGATATTGGTTATCTTTTCCTAAAACACCTTCTAATAGTTTCTTTCCACCATAACCTACATGTTTTATTATTTCTTCTTCTGGTAGTGGAGGAAAACCAAGTTGTTCTAACGTATAGTTTGTAGCCTGTGCAATATCTTTACTTGAATCTATAAGAGTTCCGTCTAAATCAAAAAAGTATCCACTAAACCTCATCTATCTTTATATGCCTTTATAATTTTATCTATCCATCTTTGAGTTTTAGATGTTATATTATCTTTCTTTTTTTCCTTTTCAACAAGGATATAAATATCTTCATTTTTCTTTTTTAATCCAAGGTCTTCTCTTGCCTTCTTTTCTATATAAAAAATGTCCTGTTGCAGATATCTTTTTTTCTCAAGTAGAGCTACATATTTTTCACCTAATTTCTTTATTTCAGCTTTTAGTTGTTTTTCTTGCTTTAGTTTATTTATATAAGAAAAAATATTCTTATCTCCAAAAAGCAAAGAAGCTCCTGTATAAAACAGGAGCAAAATAAAAACAAGCTTTAAAAAGCTATCAACAGAAATCACTTTTTTAAGTCTGGTTGAAAAACCTTTTGAATACCTCTTTCCCTTTGAATAATGCATTTTTTCCTAACTCTTCCTCTATTCTTATTAACTGATTGTATTTTGCTGTCCTATCAGACCTTGATGCAGAACCTGTTTTTATCTGTCCAGCGTTTGTGGCTACAGCAAGGTCAGCTATAAAGCTATCTTCACTTTCCCCACTTCTGTGAGAAATTATCGTTGTATATGAATTCCTTACAGCTATATCTATGGCATCTAATGTTTCGGTTAGTGTTCCTATTTGGTTTAACTTAACAAGAACAGAATTAGCCATTTTTTCTTCTATACCTTTTTGTATATATTTAGGATTTGTTGTAAATAAATCATCTCCTACAAGCTGAACCCTGTTTCCAAGAGTTTTTGTTAAATTTTTCCATCCTTCGTAATCATCTTCAGCAAGACCATCTTCTATAGATACTACAGGATAAGTTCCTATAAGTTCTTCATATAAAACAATCATATCATCTGATGTAAGTTCATTTCCTTCAAATTTATAAACTTTTTTTTCTTTATCATAAATTTCACTTGATGCAGCATCTATAGCAAGAAGGATATCTTCTCCCGGTTCATATCCAGCTTTATGAATAGCTTCTATAAGAATATCTAATGCTTCTTTCGTTGAGTTTAAATCTGGAGCAAATCCTCCCTCATCTCCAACATTTGTAGAGTATCCTTTTTTCTTCAGTATATCTTTTAAAACATGAAATGTTTCCACACCAGCCCTTAGGGCTTCTTTAAAAGAACCACCACAAACAGGAACTATCATAAATTCTTGAAAATCTAAATTGTTATCTGCATGTACTCCACCATTTATAACATTCATAAGTGGAACTGGTAAAACTTTTGCATTTATCCCACCAATATAATTGTAAAGAGGCATATCCAAATCTAACGCTGCAGCTTTTGCCACTGCCATACTTACAGCTAAAATGGCATTTGCACCAAGGTTAGATTTGTTTTCTGTTCCATCAAGCTCAATCATAGTTTTGTCAATTTCAATCTGATTAGTTACTTCTTCTCCAATAATAGCATCTGCTATTTTCTCATTAATATTCTCTACAGCTTTTAGTACCCCTTTCCCTCTAAAACGATGAACATCGCCATCTCTTAACTCTACAGCTTCTCTTTCTCCTGTTGAAGCACCACTTGGTACTATAGCTCTTGCAACAATACCACTTTCAAGATAAACTTCTGCTTCAACTGTTGGATTTCCCCTTGAATCTAATACTTCCCTTCCTCTGACATCTACAATGATTGACATAAAACCCTCCTTTTTTAATTTTTTCAAGGTTTTATAATAATAATATTAACATCAAAATCTAATTTTGGCTTGGTGTAGTATAATTATTTTGCTATTAAAATCATCTATTGGTAAAAATGAAGGTTAAAGCGATTATTCTTTCTGCTGGAAAAGGAACAAGGTTTAAGTCAGAAAAACCTAAAGTTTTACATGAGATACTTGGAAAACCTATGCTTTTTTATGTAAAAACATCTGCTCAATGGATAAACCCAGATGAAATTATTTTTGTCGTAGGTCATAAAAAAGAACAGGTAAAACAATATATATCTTGTGATAGATGTACTATAGTAGAGCAAGATAATCAGCTTGGTACAGGACACGCTGTTCAGATAACTCTTCCTCACTGGAAGGATTTTGATGGCTTTTTGATTATTTTAAATGGAGATACTCCTTTAATAAAAGGACAGACATTAAAAGATGCTCTTGAGTATGCAAAGGCTATGCTTTTATATGAAGGAGCTAATATGAACTCATACTCATCAGAGTATAAAAATGAGAAATTTGCAGGAGTTGTTCTTACGGCAAAAGTTCCAAATCCATATGGATACGGCAGGATTATAAAAGATGAAAATGGTAAGGTTATAAAAATTGTAGAAGAAAAAGATGCTTCTTTAGAGGAAAAGCGTATAAATGAGGTAAATTCTGGTATTTATATATTTTATGCTCCTTTTTTAAAGGAAGTTATAAATAGACTAGATAATAAAAATGCCCAAAATGAATATTATCTTACAGATGTTATAACTCTTTTAAAGGAAGAAGGAAAAGAAATTTATGCTTTAGAAATTCCAGATTATACCGAGATACTTGGTGTAAATGATAGATGGCAATTAGCTTATGTAGAAAATATACTAAAAATGCAGTATTTACAGTTTTGGGCTTTAAACGGAACTACATTTCATAATCCAGAAAGCATATGGGTTGAGTTTGATGTTGAGTTTTCAAAAGATGTAGAAGTCTTTCAAAACTGTGTATTTAAAGGAAATACAAAAATAGGAGAAAATACGGTCATAGAACCAAACTGTATAATCAAAAATTCTAAAATTGGGAAAAATGTAAAAATATTAGCAAATTCTGTTATTGAAGATAGCGTAATAGAAGATGGTGCAGTTGTTGGACCTTTTGCAAGATTAAGACAAAAGACAGTTATAAAACAAAATGCTGTTATAGGTAATTTTGTTGAAGTAAAAAAGTCTACTATTGGAGAAAATACAAACGCAAGACATTTAACGTATATAGGAGATGCTACAGTTGGTAAAGATGTAAATATTGGTGCTGGTACTATAACCTGTAATTATGATGGGTTTAAAAAATATCAGACCATTATAAAAGATAAAGCTTTTATTGGAAGTGATACTATGCTGGTAGCTCCAATAACTATTGGTGAAGAAGCTATGACAGCATCAGGTTCTGTAATAACAAAAGATGTTCCTCCAAAAGCTCTTGCAATAGAAAGAGCTCCACTAAAAATAATAGAAAATTATGTAGAAAAAAGGAGGAAAAAATTTAAGAATAATGAATAGATTAATAAAATTTCTGATAATATTTACCATTTTAATCTTGTCTTCTGGTTTGGTACCATCTTATTCTAAAGAACATAAAAAAGATGAAAATATTCAGTTAGTAGATAAAATTGTTCTTATTGTTAATGGTGAACCTATTTTGCTTTCTGAAATTGAACTTGCAAAATTATGGTTTAAAACAGATGATACAAAAAAAGCTGTAAATGAACTTATAAATCTTGTTCTTATATCCCAGCAAGCTAAGAAACTTGGTATTACAGTCTTTCCTGATGAAATAAACGAAGCTCTTTTAAAAGTTGCAAAAGCAAATGGTTTTAGTACTATAGAGGATTTTAAAAAGAAATTAGAACAGGAAGGTATTGTATTTTCTGAGTTTAGAACATTTGTCAGGAGAGAAATACTTAGAACCAAATTCATACAGGGATTTGTAAGACCGAAAGCTTTAAAAGGTATAAAAGAGGGAAAGATAGAAAAGGTAAGAAAGGTAAGAATTATATATATAGACAAGCGAAAACCAGGTTATATGGATAAGTTAGAACAGCTTGAAAAAACATTGACTAAGGAAAATTTTGTTCAGATGGCTAAGAAATTTTCAGATGATGAATTCACAAGAGAAAATGGCGGTCTTCTTGGAGAAGTTAGAAAAGGCGAGCTTGTTAAAATTCTTGATGAAAATATCTGGAAACATAAAGTAGGAGATATATTTGAGATAACTGGTACAAAAGGAACTTACTTTATCTATATAGAAGATGAAAAAGAGGTGGTAGTTCCTGTAAATGAGGTTGATGAAGAATTTATGAAAAAGTTAGAAAAAGAGTACAATCTGGTAGTTAAAAAATTAAGACAAAATGCATATATAGAAGTTTTAGACCCAAAGTTTAAGGTGGAATGAATATGGTAAAAGAGTACATAAGAAAGATTACAGAGTATCAGAATTTATCTTCAGATGAAATGAAAGAGCTTTTTCACACTCTGATGGAAGGTAATATTACAGATGCACAGATAGGAGCTGTCTTAATTGGACTAAAGATGAAAGGAGAAACAGAAGAAGAGATAGCCTCAGCAGCAACTGTTATGAGAGAAAAAGCTGTAAAAGTACCGGTAAAAGATAAATCTAAGCTGGTTGATACATGTGGTACTGGTGGAGATAAAGTTAATACTTTTAATGTATCTACGATTACAGCTTTTGTTGTTGCTGGAGCAGGAGCAAAAGTCGCAAAACATGGAAACAGGTCTGTATCCTCAAAATGTGGAAGTGCAGATATAATGGAAGCTCTTGGTATAAAAATTGATATGAGTCCTCAGCAGGTAGCTTATGCAATTGAGAATATAGGTCTTGGCTTTTTATTTGCTCCTATATATCACCCTGCAATGAAAAATGTTATAAGACAAAGAAGAGAAATAGGAGTAAGAACTATATTTAATATTCTTGGGCCTTTATCAAATCCTGCAGAGGCAAAATATCAGCTTATGGGTGTTTACGATAAAAACCTTGTAGAACCATTAACAAAAGTTTTATCTTTACTTGGTGTAGAAAGAGCCTTTGTGGTGCATGGGCTTGAAGGTTTAGATGAGGTTTCTATTACTGGAGAAACTCTTGTAGGAGAAGTACATAATCAGGATATATCTATATATAAGGTTAAACCAGAAGATTTTGGATTAAAATCAGCTTCTTTAAAAGATATAGAAGGTGGAGAGCTAGATTATAATAAAGAAATAGCACTTAATATCCTTCAAGGAAAAGATAAAACTCCAAAAACAGATTTTGTAATTTTAAATTCTGCATTTGCTCTAAAAGTATCTGGTGTAGCTTCTTCCATAGAAGAAGGTATAGAAATGGCAAAAGAAAGTATCTTTACAGGTAAAGCTTTCTCTGTTCTTGAACAGCTTAGGGACTATTCAAATAGTTTATAAAAAACTTCTTTTTAAATATGAAAAAGATTTTTTACCTATTTATTTTTTTATTGGTTTTGCTTATATATAAATATTCTAATGCTGTTAATGTAGAGTTTGGTTTTGGGCATACAAGGTTAAATATTAATGGGAAAGTTCTTATACAGCAGGAAGATATAGTTATAAAGTCAAAAGGGAATCCTTCTGTAAGACACTTTTATATAAATTTAGAATTTCCTGGGACTTTTCTTCCATGTTTTAAATTTGAGTATATATCTCATACTCATACAGGTTCTGCAGGGGCAAGTGTAAAATTTCCTGTGATTATTAAAGAAAATCCTCTATCTGATTTTTATAAACCTTTTTATGATACCTTTGAGAGTTTTACAGAATTTACAAAAATAGATTTTTATAAAGATATAACCATAAGTGCTGTTGATGTAAAACAAAAGACAGAAGCTAAAGAGTTTGATTATATTTTTTATTATAAGTTTTATCTTTCCGATTACTTTGTACCAAAGTTAGGAATCGCTATAAAAGACCTGAAAGTCCGTACTAAATATACGATAAAAGTTCCTTTATTTTTCTTTAAGGTATCTGATGAAATAAGT
>JALSSG010000085.1 GCA_026984355.1 Hydrogenothermaceae bacterium | reverse complement strand
AAATGATTTTCTTCTTGATACTTCTTTTGCTTTTCTTGCTGCTTCTCTTGCTACAGCAGCTTCTATAGCTTTTTCTGCGATTTTAACAGCTATGTCTTTATTTTTTTCAAAATATTCAAGTAGTCCTTCATAAACTATAGATTCTACAATTTTCTTTACTTCCTGATTTCCAAGTTTTGATTTTGTCTGTCCTTCAAATTGTGGTTCTGGTACTTTTACTGATATTACAGCTGTTAAACCTTCTCTAAGGTCTTCTCCTGTTACTCCGCTTTTTAAAGTCTTAGGAAGTCTCATTCCTGAAAGGGTTCTGTTCATTGCTTTTGTTAAAGCGGCTCTAAAACCAGATACGTGTGTACCACCTTCTATTGTTTTTATATTGTTTACAAAGCTTTCTACTACTTCGTTATAGCTTTTTGTGTACTGGAACGCAACTTCTACAATAACTTTATCTTTTTCTCCTTTTATATAAATAACATCGTTAAATAAAGGTTCTTTAGCTTGATTTAAAACTCTAACAAAATCTTTTATGCCTTCTTTGTATAAAAACTCGTCTTCTATATCTTTTCTTTCATCAGCTGTATAAAATCTAACGCCCGGAAGTAAGAATGCTAATTCTCTACATCTTTTGGATATTGTGTCATATTTAAAGTTAGTTGTTTCAAATATTGTATCGTCAGGCATAAATGTTATTTTTGTTCCTGTTCTTACTGTTTCACCTATAACTTTTAAAGGTGTTATTGGTTTTCCATATTCATACTCTTGTCTATAAACTTTCCCATCTCTGTAAACTTCTACAACAAGCCATTTAGATAAAGCATTTACAACAGAAGCACCAACTCCGTGAAGTCCTCCTGAATACTGGTATGCTTTTTTAGAAAATTTTCCTCCTGCACCTAAAACAGTAAATACCATTTCTACAGCTGGTATTCCATATTCTGGGTGTATGTCTACAGGTATACCTCTACCATCATCCTCAACAGTTAAAGAGCCATCTTCATGGATTATCACAGATATATTTTTTGCAAAACCTGCCATGGCTTCATCTACAGCATTATCAACAAGTTCCCATACAAGATGGTGAAGTCCTCTTTCCCCAACATCACCTATATACATGGCAGGTCTTGCTCTAACGTGGTCAAGACCTGTAACAGCCTGTATAGCTTCTGCTGTATATTCTTGAGTTTGAGGATTGTTATTTAATTCTTTATCTGACATACTTCCTCCTGATTTTAAATTTTTTCACCACTAATATATACTTTTAGTCTTTTACTTCCATAGGCATTATTATTGCTAAATAGTTTTCATTTTCAGCTGGAACTATCATTGTCTGTGAATTTGGAGTAGTAAATTTTATAAAAATTTCCTCTTCATCAATTACATCAACAGCATCTATTAGATATCTTGCATTGAACCCTATTGAGAATTCTTCACCTTCATACTGTATATCTATTTCATCAATAGCTTCTCCAAACTCTGGAGAAAAAGCTCTTAAAGTCAGTTTGTTTTCTGTTAATGTTAATTTGACAGGTTTTAGGTCGCCCTCAACTACAGCAGAAACTCTTTTTACAGCTTCCAAAAACTCCTTTTTGTTCAGTTTTATCTCTATACTAAATTCTTGTGGAATTACGTTTGTATAATCTGGAAATATTCCTTCTAAAAGTCTTGACATGAGTATCCATTCTTTTGTCCTGAAGAATACATACTGTTGTGATGAGGCTATTTCAACATCTTCAACACCTGTTAAAAGTTTCCTTAGTTCATTTAGTGCCTTTGGTGGTATAATTGAATCGATTTCTCCATTTCCATTTTTATCTAATTTATATAAAGCTAGTCTGTGTCCGTCTGTTGCTACAGAATCTATTTTGCTGTCATAGGATTTGTATTTTACTCCTTGAAGAGAAAAAGTACTTTCTTCTTTTGATGTCGCATAAATGGTTTTTTGAATTGAGTTTAAAAGTTCATCTCCAGATACAACAAAGGCGTTTTCTTCCGGAAATGGATAAAGTCCCGGAAAATCTTCAGGTGGTGCTGTAGGCAGTGAATATTTTGTTTTTCCTGATTTTATTTTTAGCGAATTATCTTCTAATTTTATGTATACCTGATTTTCAGGAAGTAATCTTGCTATTTCTGTTAGTCTTTTTGCATTAACACAGGCTTTGCCTTCATTTTCTACTTTTGCAATTACTGAAACTGCCACGTGTACTTCTAAATCTGTAGCCTGTACTGTTAGTTTGTCATCTTTTGCTTCTAAGAGAAAGTTAGACAATATAGGAAGTGCTGATTTTTTTTCTGTTGCAGCTATGGCTTTTTTTAGTATGTTCTGGAAGTCTTTTTTGTCTATAGTAAGTTCCAATGAATTCCCTCCAGCAGAAAGATTTATAAAAATTTTGTATTTAAATATTATATCGTATTTATTCTTATAGCTTTTATAAATAAAACCTCAAAGTTTAGCGTTATTTCGCCTTTAAAACTTGTTAATTTTTTGTAGTTTTTTAGTTTTTTTCCTAAAGTTTTGCCATTTTTGTAAGTTGTTGTACCTGTATTTTTTAGATGTTTTAGCATTTGTATAGTAGATTTAAACTTTATTTCATATGTTTTTGTATGGTATTTTTTTATTATAAATCTTCTGGATATGATGTTTATTACTTTTTCCTGTGAAGGAAATTGAAAAGTTTCTGTTCCTAAAATCTGTTTTATTATATTAAAACTATTTTTTACTGGTATACTAAGTATCAAATATCCGTTTGGTTTTAAAACTCTATGTATTTCCTGTATGGATTTTTCTAAATTCGTCCAATGAAGGCTAAAATTTGAAATAGCAAAATCAAAGCTATGGTTTTTAAATGGAAGGTTTTCTATATCTGCTACTATTCCTATTTGATTTTTTTCCGTGTATTTTTCAATCATTTTAGGTGATATATCTATTCCTACTATATTTGTGTTTGGTAAGTTATCTAGGGTTCCTGTTCCACATCCAAGGTCTATACCTTTTCCTGAAATATTATCACTTTCTATAAAGGTTTTTAATTCTTTAGCACTTGATTTTTGAACGATTGTTTCTTTTTCATATGTTTGTGCAGCTTTTGAAAATTGTAAACTTACTGATTTTTTCATGGTTGACGATATTATAACAGTTTTTTCCTTATTAAAAAACAAGGTTATAGGCTTTAGTAGACAATTAAAAAAAATTGCTTTAAACTTATATTAAACTGTTGGATACTTGGAAACTGAATAAGGATATCGTTATTTCATAAAAAACATAATGCATTTTGAGTGTAATAGACTAAGATTTTTAATCCTTGAGTATCAAGGGTTATTAGATTATTCTAATAAATATGATTTCCTTACTGGAGGTTCACTGCAAAAAACTACTATTTGCAGGTATATGTAAAAAATTTTTACAGGGCTAAGAATATTGATAATAAAAGCTCAAATTAATTTTTTTAGTTTCTCTAATCAATGAGTTTTGTCTGAACGTAGTGGGATATAAAGGAAAAGGAGAGGTAATCTTGAATTTAATGTAAGTCTTATGTTTTGTCTGAACGTAGTGGGATATAAAGTTTCAAATGGGTATTTAATGTTAAATTTTATATAGATTGTTTTGTCTGAACGTAGTGGGATATAAAGTAGT
>JALSSG010000084.1 GCA_026984355.1 Hydrogenothermaceae bacterium | reverse complement strand
ACGTCTCATTTTTTCTAAAATAATATGTTTCTGGAGGAAAATAACCTTCAAAAGATGTTCCTTTCAAACCAAATTTTTCTACATTAGTTTTATCAAATACAAAATCTAAAAACTCTTTTTTATCTATCAGACCTGCTCTATCTAAGATATTCGCTATATCTAAAAGGTCACTACCAGGAATTATAGTTATAGTTATAAGTTTTTCTTTCCCTTCATATAAAGTTTTCCATACTTTTTTTATCGATACATTACCTTTAAACTCGTAGAATCCGTACTTTAGATTACTACCTTTAATAAGAGAATATATATAAAATACTTTCCAGTTTTTTATTACATGCTTTTGTTGTAATTTTTTTGAAATCTCTTTTAATGTTTCGCCTTTTTTAATTTCTATACTTACCGGTTTTTCTAAGTAAGTGCTAGACAAGTTTCTTATAGAATAAATAGCTATTAAAAAACTAGCAAAGAGCAATAAAATTAAAATCTTCTTCATTTATTTACACTGTTTATATAACTTTCAAGTATAAAGGCTGCTGCAATACTGTCTTTTTTGGATTTGTCTTTTTGATATTTTTTCTTTTTTGTCTTTAAAAATTCTTCTGCCATATCTGTTGTAAATCTTTCATCTACAAACTCTATAGGAACATTAACAAACTGTTCTAATTTTTTTGCAAATTCTCTTGTTTTTTTTGCTTGTTGACCTTCTTCTCCTGAAAGTGTTAGAGGAAGACCTATTATGATTTTTTTTATTCCTAATTCCTCAACTATAGACGATATCTGACTAAAAACATTTTTATCGTTTTTTATAGTTTTATATGGTGTTATTACTATCCAAAAAGGGTCGCTATAGGCGACCCCTATTCTTTTATCACCTACATCAAGAGCAAGGAGTTTACCTTTTTTTTCTATACTGTTTCTTCTCCCTTAGTTTTTATACCGGTAAGTAGATATAAAGGACAAAATGTTGTGATAGCTGTAAGTAGTAATATAAATCCAACTACTTCTGCTATTACAAAAATACCTCCTTTTTCAATTCCAAGCCATATAAGGATAAGACCTACAAGTGTTCTAACTATAGCATCCCAGAAAGCCATAATTACCCTCCAGTTTTATTTTAAACATAAGCTTCTTCTTTTGTACCAACAACTTCCTCAGGATGTGCAATTCTACCAAGTACAGCTGAAGCAGCTGCTACTGCTGGACCTGCTAAGTAAACTTCACTCTTTGGATGTCCCATTCTGCCTGTGAAGTTTCTATTTGATGTTGATACACACACTTCCCCTTCTGCTAAAATTCCCATATGACCACCAAGACATGGTCCACATGTTGAAGTACTTATAAGGCATCCAGCATCAGCTAATATTTCAAGTATACCTTCATGCATAGCTTTTTTATAAATCTGGTCTGAAGCTGGTATAACTATACATCTTACATCTGGGTGAACTTTTCTTCCTTTTAATATCTGTGCTGCAATTCTTAAATCGGATAGTCTTCCATTTGTACATGAACCTATAAAGACCTGATTTATAGGTTTTCCTGCCACTTCTGTAACAGGTTTTACATTTGAAGGTAAGTTAGGTGCTGCTACAACAGGTTCTATTTTTGATGCGTCAAATTCGTATTCACAGCAGTATTTAGCATCAGGGTCTGCTTTATATATTTTCATTTCTCTATTTGTTCTTTGTCTTACCCAATCTATAACTTTTTCATCAGCTTCCATAATTGCATTTTTACCACCTGCTTCTATAGCCATATTTGTAATTGTTAGTCTTTGTTCTACATCTAATTCTTTTATAGCTTCCCCATGATATTCAATAGCTTTATATAAAGCTCCATCTACACCGATTTTTCCGATTAAAGTAAGAACAAAATCCTTTCCACCAACCCACTTTTGAGGCTTACCGTAAAATATAACTTTCATAGATTCTGGAACTTTAAGCCATGTTTCTCCTGTAGCAAAAATATAAGCTATATCTGTAGAACCAACTCCTGTTGAAAATACACCAAGAGCTCCATATGTACATGTATGAGAATCTGCTCCTATCACAAGGTCTCCTGGTACAATAAATCCTTTTTCTGGTAAAAGTGTATGCATAACACCGCTATCTTGACCTTCAAAATAGTTTTTTATTCCCATTTTTTTTGCAAAATCTCTGGATATTTTTATTTGTTGTGCTGAAAGAATATCCTTTGGTGGAAAAAAATGATCCATAACAAGTGCTATTTTATCCGGGTCATGAACTTTATCTATCCCATATTTTTCTAACTGTTTTATAGCTAAAGGTGCAGTTATATCATTTGCTATTGCAAGGTCAACTTTTACGTTTACAAGCTCTCCTGGTTCTACGTATTCTTTACCAGCATGAGCTGCTATTATTTTTTCTGTTAGAGTCATTCCCATCTGTATATCCTCCTGAAAATTTTGAAAATTATAAATATTATATGTGTATTAAGACTATATTCAAAAATAATAAAAATCACATTTTCTGACGCGCCCGGAGGGACTCGAACCCCCAACCTCGTGATCCGTAGTCACGTGCTCTATCCAATTGAGCTACGGGCGCTTAAGATGTAAGTTGAGCCAATTTTTCTTCCTGTTCTTTTGCTATTAATCTATCTATAATCTCATCTAATTCGCCGTTTAATACTTCATTTAATCTTTGTGTGGTATATCCTATTCTATGGTCTGTTACTCTACTTTGAGGAAAATTATAGGTTCTAATTTTCTCTCCTCTTTCACCTGTTCCTATCATTTCTTTCTTTTCTTTTTTTAGCTTTTCTCTTTCTATTCTGTCATAATAATCCTTAACCCTTGCTCTTAAGATTTGCATCGCTTTCATTTTATTTTGTAATTGAGACCTTTCATCCTGTACACTAACTACTATTCCTGTAGGAATATGTGTTATTCTAACAGCAGAATCTGTAGTATTTACATGCTGTCCACCTGCTCCTGATGCTCTAAATGTTTCAATTCTCAAATCTTCTGGATTAATTTTTATATCTACTTCTTCTGCTTCTGGAAGGACAGCAACTGTTACTGTTGAAGTATGTATTCTACCGGAGCTTTCTGTTTCTGGAACTCTCTGGACTCTATGAACTCCTCCTTCGTATTTTAGCCTTGAATATGCACCTTTACCTTTTATAAGAGCTACTACTTCTTTGATACCTCCCTTTTCTGTAGGGTGATACTTTAAAATATCTACTTTCCATCCATGTTTATCTGCATATTTTTGGTACATTCTAAATAGCTCTGCAGCAAATAAAGCAGCCTCATCTCCACCAGTACCAGGTCTTATTTCTATAATTACATTTTTTTCATCATTTGGGTCTTTTGGAAGTAAAGCTATTTCTATCTGTTTTTCAAGTTCTTTTTTTCTTTTTTTTAGGTTTTCTAACTCTTCTTCTGCAAGGACTCTCATCTCTTCATCAGAAGAATGTAAAAGCTCTTTTACATTTTCTATATCTTTTACTGTTTTTTTGTATTCATTATAAAGCTGTACTACTTCGCTTAAATCTTTATGTTCTTTTGCAAGAGCCTGAAGCTTTTTTGAATCTTTTACAACATCAGGCTCTGACATTTTAGCTTCAAGCTCTTTTAACCTTTGCTCTATTTTGTTTAACTTTTCAATAAGTAATTTATCCATTTTATTT
>JALSSG010000083.1 GCA_026984355.1 Hydrogenothermaceae bacterium | reverse complement strand
TTCCTTTAATAGAAGGACTTTCCATAATCAAGGAAAATATATTTGAAAACAGGTTTTTACATGTACCTGAACTGGTAAGACTTGGAGCCAAAATTCAAACTATAAATAATAAAGTTGCAATTATTGATGGTGTAAGAAGTCTTAGTGGAGCCCATGTTAAAGCTACAGACCTAAGGGCAAGTGCTGCAATGGTTATAGCTGGTTTAGTAGCTGACGGATATACAACTATACATGATATAAGACATCTTGATAGGGGATACGAGAAGATAGATTACAAGTTAAAATCAATTGGTGCACAGGTAGAAAGGAAAAGAATATCTATCAAAGAAAATATATTTGAATGATATATAAATAGATATAATTTTTTTCAAAAGAAATTAATTACCTTTGAGGTTTATATGTACTACAGAAGTTTTAACAATTATTTAAAACAAAAATATGGTGGAAGAATTCAAAAAATATCAATAGATGCAGGTTTTACCTGTCCAAATAGAGATGGAACAAAAGCTTCAGGTGGGTGTACATTCTGTAATAATGTTGCCTTTAGTCCTTATGCGATGACAAAGCAAACAGTAGAAGACCAGATAGAAAAAGCTATGAACTTTTATAAAAAAAGGTTCAAGAATATAAAAGGATTTCTTGCTTATTTTCAGGCTTATACAAACACATATGCACCTGTAGAGAAATTAAAAGAGTTATATGATAAAGCTATGGAATATGAGGATATTATAGGTATGTCTATAGGGACAAGACCTGATGTGGTTCCAGAAGAGGTTTTAGACCTTATAGCTACATATACAGTAGAAAAACCAGAAATATGGATAGAGTATGGACTTCAAACAGCAAATCCAAAGACTTTAAGAAATATAAACAGAGCTCATGGAGTAGCAGAATTTGTTGATGCTGTATTAAGAACAAAAAAAAGACCAAACATTAAAATCTGTGCTCACTTAATAGTTGGTCTTCCAGGTGATGAATATGAAGATTATATAGAGTCAGCAAAGCTTATAGCTTCTTTACCTATAGATGGAATAAAAATACATCCCCTTCATATTGTTAGACATACTGTTATGGAAAAGCAATATAAAAAAGGAGAAATAA
Organism: Hydrogenothermaceae bacterium; assembly: GCA_026984355.1. Classification (GTDB taxonomy): domain Bacteria; phylum Aquificota; class Aquificia; order Aquificales; family Hydrogenothermaceae; genus JAADDZ01. The sequence goes on along the minus strand of JALSSG010000083.1, from coordinate 2,594 downwards.
GACTTCTATCTATGAAAGAGTATGCAAAGATAGTTGTTGATATGTTTGATTATCTACCAGAAGATATAATAGTACATAGACTAACAGGAGAAGCTCCAGAAGAAGAGCTTATAGCTCCTAATTGGTGCCTTCCACAAAGAAAACAGGAAGTTTTAAAAGCTATAGAAGAGGAGTTTAAAATCAGACAGGCTAATAAAAAGCTAGTAATAGTATAATTAAAATAAAAATAAATAAGGAAAAGTAGATTGAACATAGGGATTTTAATCTCTGGTAGAGGTTCAAATTTAGAAGCGATTTTAAAAGCAAATAAAGAAGGAAAAATAAAATCTAATATTAAAGTAGTTATCTCTAATAAAGAACATGCAAGAGGTTTAAAAATAGCAAATGATTATGGAGTAAAAGCAGTATATATAAACCCATCAGATTTTAGCGATAGAGAAGAATTTGATAAAAGGTTAATACAGGAATTAGAAAAATATAGTGTTGATTTAGTTGTTTTAGCAGGTTATATGAGAATTTTATCTGATGTTTTCATAGAAAAATTTGAAGGAAGACTTTTAAATATACATCCATCTCTCATTCCTGCATTTCAAGGATTAAAACCTCAGAAAAAAGCTGTAGAATATGGTGTAATGTACTCAGGTTGCACTGTTCATTTTGTTACAAAGGAGTTAGACAATGGACCTATCATAATACAGGCTGTTGTTCCAGTATTACCAGATGATACAGAAGATACTCTTGAAAAAAGAATACTAAAATACGAACATAGAATATATCCACAGGCTATAAAATGGTTTGAAGATGGTAGAATTAGTTTAAATGGTAGAAAAGTTTATGTAAAAGATGCTGTATATGGAACATTACCTACCAATCCTAAGCTAGAAGACTTCTAGCAAAGGAGGTAAACATTTGAATATACTACAAAAGATAATTCAAACAAAAGAAAAAGAACTTTTAAATTTTACACCAGATTATATAAGGTTCTTAGAAAAAGAGATTGTAAAAAGAGATGGTATAAGAGACTTTAAGTCTACTTTAAAGAAAGAAGGAATAAATATAATAGCAGAGATAAAAAAAGCTTCTCCATCAAAAGGAATTATCAGAAAAGATTTTGACCCAGTAAAAATAGCAAAGATATATCAGGAAAATGGGGCAAGTGCTATATCTGTTTTAACAGATAAAACCTATTTTCAGGGAGATATAGAATTTTTAAAGCTAGTTAGAAAAATAACAGATATACCTATACTGAGAAAAGATTTCATTATTCATAAATACCAGATTCTTGAAGCATATGCATACGGAGCTGATACATTTTTACTTATAGTAAAAGCTTTATCAAAAGATAAACTAAAAGAACTTTTAGATTATGGTAGAGAGTTTGGTATGGAAGCCCTTGTAGAAATACATTCAAAACAAGAGGCAGATACAGCTTTAGAAGCTGGTGCAAAAATAATAGGTATTAACAACAGAGATTTAGAAACATTTAAGGTAGATATAAACCTTTCAAAGAAACTTTCACCTTATCTAAAAGAAAGAGGAGCAGAGGTTGTTGTGGCAGAAAGTGGAATTTCGTCTTATCAACAGATTTTAGAGCTTAAAAATTATGATGTAGATGCATTTTTAATTGGTGAATCCTTAATGAGGGAAACTGACATAGCAAAAAAACTATCTCAACTATTAGGAGAAAGCTATGAAACTAAAAGTAGATGATTTTGAAAAAAACAAAGGGAAAGAGAAAATAGCTGTTGTAGGACTTGGTTATGTAGGTTTGCCTCTTGCTGTATTATTAGATGAGAAATTTAATGTAGTAGGATATGACATAAGTAAAGAAAGGATACAGGAACTAAAAAAAGGAGTAGATAAGACAAGGGAAGTAGAAAAAGATAAATTATTAAAAAGTAATATTGAATTTACAGACAATCCTCAAAATCTATCTGAATGTAAAGTAATCATAATAACTGTTCCAACACCAATAGATGAGCATAAAATACCTGATTTAAGACCCATTAAAAGTGCAACAAAAACTGTAGGAAAACATATGCCAAAAAATTCTATAATCGTCTATGAATCTACAGTTTATCCCGGACTTACAGAAGAAGAATGTGTACCTATACTGGAAAAGGAAAGCGGATATAAGTGGAAGGTTGACTTTCATGTTGGTTATTCTCCAGAAAGAGTAAATCCTGGGGATAAAAAACACACAATAGACAAAATAGTCAAAGTAGTAGCAGGAGACGAACCTGAAATTACAGAATTTTTAGCAAAGTTATACGGCTCTGTAATTACAGCAGGTATTCATAAAGCTCCAGATATAAAAACCGCTGAAGCTGCCAAAGTAATAGAAAATACTCAAAGGGACTTAAATATAGCTCTTATGAACGAGCTTTCTATAATTTTTCATAAATTAGGAATAGATACAAAAGAAGTATTAGAAGCAGCAGCAACAAAATGGAATTTCCTAAGGTTCGAACCTGGACTTGTAGGAGGCCATTGTATTGGAGTAGACCCTTATTATCTTACCTTTAAAGCAGAAGCTATCGGACATCACCCAGAAGTAATACTTGCAGGAAGAAGGATAAATGATAACATGGGCA
>JALSSG010000082.1 GCA_026984355.1 Hydrogenothermaceae bacterium | reverse complement strand
ATTATGCATTATTTTATTTGCGCCTATAATGCTCTTAATTGCACTTGCGATAAAATTAACAGATGGCGGTAAAGTTATATATTCCCATACACGCATTGGATATAATGGTAAAAAAATAAAAGTATTTAAATTTAGAAGTATGTATATGGATGCAGAAGATAGATTAAAAAATATTTTAGAGACTGATGAAAATGCAAAAAAAGAATGGGAAAGAACATTTAAGCTAAAAAATGACCCAAGGGTTACTCCTATAGGTAAACTTCTTAGAAAAACAAGCTTAGATGAATTACCACAATTTTTTAATGTTCTAAAAGGAGATATGAGTATTGTAGGACCTAGACCTGTTGTTCAGGAGGAATTAGAGAAATTTTATAAAGATAAGGCTATAATATATAAATCTGTTAAACCTGGTGTTACAGGTTATTGGCAAGTGGAAGGAAGAAGTGATATAGAAGATTATGAAGAAAGAGTAAAGATGGATGAATTTTATATAAAAAATCAATCCTTCTGGTTTGATATAAAAATAATATTAAAAACAATAAAGGTTATGTGTACTGGTAAAGGAGCTTATTAATAAGTGAAAGTCCTTATTACAGGTGGTGCAGGTTATATAGGAAGCCATGTAGTTAAACTTCTTGGACAGCTTAATTCAGATATTGATATATTAGTCGTTGACAATCTGTCAACAGGTCATAAAGAAGCTGTCTTATATGGAAAGCTAATAAAAGCTGATTTAGAATATACAGGTATTATAGAAAAAATTATTAAAGATTTTAAACCTGATGTGGTTATTCATTTTGCAGCGTCAATAGAAGTAGCAGAATCAGTACAAAATCCAGTAAAGTATTACAAAAATAACACAGCAAACACTATAAATCTATTAGAGATTATAAAAAAATATAAAGTCAATAAATTTATCTTCTCTTCCACAGCAGCTGTTTATGGAAATCCTAAAGAAGTTCCTATAAAAGAAACAGCAAGCTTATCTCCAATAAATCCATATGGACAATCAAAGGCTTTTGTTGAAGAGGTTTTACGTGATTTATCAAAATCTGATAAAGATTTTAAATACGTGTCTTTAAGATATTTTAATGTAGCTGGAGCAGACCCAGAGGGGAAAATAGGTCAAAGCTATAAAAACGCTACTCATCTTATAACAAGAGCCCTAAAAACAGCAAAAGGTGAATATGAAAAACTCTATATATTCGGTACAGATTATCCTACTAAAGATGGCACGTGTATAAGGGATTATATACACGTTGTTGACTTGGCACAGGCTCATTTGGATGCTTTATCTTATCTGTTAGAAGGTGGGGAAAGTGATATTTTTAATTGTGGATATGGTTATGGATATTCTGTAAAAGAAGTGGTTGATACAGTAAAGAAGATTACCAGAATAGATTTTCCTGTAGAAGAAACAGATAGAAGACCTGGAGACCCTGCTGTTTTAGTAGCAGATAATACAAAAATAAAAGATGTTTTAGACTGGAAACCTAATTATGATGATTTAGAATTCATAGTTAAAACAGCATGGAACTGGGAACAAAACAGAAGATTTTAATACTGGGGATGTTCTACTATCCAGTAAGCTATAAGTGCTAAGACACTTCCCAGGATAGTTAAATAAGAAGCTTTTTTCTTCTCTTCATGTTTTATAATCATTACTTGAAGTAATATTCCATAAAAAATCCATAAAACTGACAACAAAATTTGTTTTTTGTCCCAAAGCCAGTGTTTACCAAGATAAACACTTGACCATATTGATGATGTTATAAGAGCAAGACTCAAAAAAATAAATATCATAAGTGTTGCTTTATATTCTAAATCCTGTAGTGTACTTAAAGAAGATGAGAATTTAGATACAAAGAAAGATTTTAAATTCTTCTTTTTCAGGTCTCTTTCTGTTAGTAGATAAATAACTGCTATAACGGTAGAAGCCACTATAAATGCATATGCAAGAATAGAGAAAACAATATGTGCATAAAACCATATATTATTATGTATCTGCTCAGATGGAGAATAATTAGGCAAAGATAATGCTATAAGAAATACTATGATAGGTGCATAAATAGCACCAAACTCTTTAAGATTTTTCTTATATAAAGAAAATCCATAAAATATAGCAGCTATAACCATAGATAAGAAAAATAAAATGTCGCTTATGGTAGATACAGGTATATATTTATAGGTGAAAACAGTTCCCAAAAGATAAACAATCTGTAATAAAAATCCTAGTCCAAAAAGTGAAAATCCAAGTTTTCTTCCTTTCTCATTTTTTGTATATAAATAAAACCAAAATCCAAGTGTGGATAAAAAGTATGAAACAAGTGATATAAGTATTAATATTTTCATCTTTTTCCCTTAGTAGATTTTAATTTTAAAATTTTAGCAAAATTAAAACGATAATAGAAAATCATACACCTTTTTACAAAAGGTATTATTATGAAAATTTCAAGTTCTAATGTAAATCTACATGCTACAAGTGAAAATGTGAACTTTTCTTATAAGAAGTTTCAACTTAGCTTTGTATATAAAGATGAAAACAGAGATAATTTTAACTATAGTCTTCATCTAAAAAATTCTTACTTGAGGTTAGATGTAGGTGAAATCAGTTTAGATAATGAAAACGATGCTACTGATGTAAAAACTAAAATTTTAAAGATTTTAATAGAAAAATTAACAGGAATAAAAATAAAAACTATTTCAATACAGGAGATTTTAAACCCAGAAAATATAGATAATTTATCTGTTCCAGAGTTTGCAACAGTACTCAATTATGAAAAGTTAGAGTTTAAATCCCAAAAAGTAGATTTTCAGGCTTATGGAGTTATAAAAACAAAGTCAGGAGAAGAAATAAGATTTCAGATAGCCTTTACTTTAAATAAAGAGCAACTTAAATATTCAAAAATAGATATAAAAGCTGGAAGTGTAGCACTTATAGACCCTCTTATAATCAATTTAAATGGTGATTTGGAAAATATTTTTACTGATAGTAGGTTTGAGTTTGACCTTGATAATGATGGTAAAAAAGAAAAGATACCTTATTTAACAGAAGGAAATGGGTTTATAGTTTTTGATAAAAATGAAAATGGAAAAATAGATAATGGAACAGAGCTATTTGGTGTTATAACTGGAGACGGTTTTCAGGAATTAAAGAAATTTGATACTGATAAGGATGGGTGGGTTGATGAAGACGATAAATATTTCAGTCGCTTAAAGGTATGGTTAAAAAATGAAAATAAAGATGTGATTGTTCCTATAAAAGACCTTGGAATTGGAGCAATATATTTATCTTCAGTTTATACTGATTTTTCTTTTGAAAATAAAGGTTTCCTTAGAAAATCAAGTATATATCTAAAAGAAGATAATAACGTCGGTATAGTTTCAAAAGTAGATTTTGTTGTATAGACCTATTGGAAAATTATCTTATTTCATTTATATTTTTTCTTAATTTTTATGAAGGAGGTTTTTGATATATTTAAGTTTGAACTTATAAAGGAAAATTCTGGAGCAAGACTTGGAAAAATCTATACATTACATGGCACGATAGAAACGCCTGTTTTTATGCCTGTAGGAACTCAGGGTAGTGTAAAGGCTATAACAAAAGACCAGCTTCTTTCTACAAAACCTCAGATTATACTTGGAAATACTTATCATCTATATTTGAGACCAGGATTGGAAGTTTTACAGCATTTTA
>JALSSG010000081.1 GCA_026984355.1 Hydrogenothermaceae bacterium | reverse complement strand
AATATCTAAAAAATGAACTTCTAAAATTAGGAATAAAAGAAGAATATATAAATCATATTATTAAAAACATATCAGAAGGAGATATAGGAAAAGAAATAGATACATATGGATTTTTTGGATATCCAATATTACAGGCGGCAGATATACTCATATATAAAGCTCAAGGCGTTCCAGTAGGTGAAGACCAACTACCTCACATAGAAATAACAAGAGAAATAGCACGAAGATTTAACAATCTATACACACATATATTTCCAGAACCAGAAGCAATTTTAACAGAAACTCCAAAACTTGTAGGTTTAGATGGTAGAAAAATGTCAAAATCTTATAACAATGCAATATATCTATCAGATGATACAGACACAGTAAACCAAAAAGTTAAGACTATGAAAACTGACCCAAATAGAGTAAGAAGAACAGACCCAGGAAATCCAGAAATATGTCCAGTCTTCATAAATCATAAACTGTTTACAGATGAAGAAACTATAAAAAGAATAGATATTGAATGTAGAACAGCTCAGATAGGATGTGTAGACTGTAAAAAAATATTATCTGATAACATAAATAGATTTTTAAATCCAATAAGAGAAAAAAGAAAACAGATTGAACAGAACATAAAAGAGTACGAAGAGATTTTCATAAACGGAACCAAAAAAGCTAGAGAAATAGCAAATGATACTATGAAAGAAGTTAGAGAATCTATGAATTTATACGATATCTAAAATGGAAAAAATACTTATATATGGAAAAGGAAAAACAGGAGAAGCTGTAAAAAAATTTTGTGATAAAAACAAAATTCAAAATATAATTACTGATGATAAATCGTACAGTGAAAATCTGATAAAAAATGTTGATACAGTAGTTGTGTCTCCAGGCATACCATTCTATCATAGAATTTTTAAAGATGCGAAAAGATACAAAAAAGAAATTATTGGCGAAGTTGAGCTAGCTTATAGATTTTTAAATAAAAAAAATAAAATAATAGCCATCACAGGAACAGATGGTAAATCAACAACTACAAAACTTACAGCACATTTCCTAAGCAGTAAATACAATACATACATATGTGGCAATTATGGAATTCCATTTATAGAAGTAATAGAAAAAGCTAACAAAAACCCCGGATTTATAGTAATAGAACTTTCCTCATTTCAGATTTATTCAACAAAAACCTTCAAAGCTGATGTAGGCGTTTTTTTAAACTTTTCAAAAGACCACTTAGACTGGCACAAAAAACTATCTCACTATTTTCTATCAAAAGAAAAACTATTTAAAAATTTATCTAAAGACAGCATAGCCCTTTTAAATGCTGATGATAAATGTATAAAAAATACAAAAACACACGCAAAAAAAATTTTTTTTTCACAAAAAAATCCTAAAGCTGATATTTTTATAGAAAATAAACATATAAAAATTAAACTAAGAAATACTATCTTTAGATTTAAAAACACAAACAAAAATTTAATAGGTACACATAATACAGAAAATATAGCAATTTCTTCAACAATAGCTCTTTTTTATAGTATAAATTCACAAGAAATACAAAAACTTATAGAAACATTTGAACCACTACCTTACAGACTTGAATTCGTAAGGCAAATAAATGGAATATCATTTTACAATGACTCTAAATCTACAACAGTTCAATCACTACAAAAAGCTGTAGAATCATTTGATAAAAAAATCATCTTAATAATAGGTGGCATAAACAAAGGAGGAGATTTTTCCATTCTCAAACCTATTCTTTCTAAAAAGGTTAAAAAGATTTACCTTATTGGAAAAAGTAAGCATGAAATAAAAAAAATGATTGAAGGGTGTTGTAAGTTAGAGCTAACAGATACTCTTGAAGATGCTGTTATTTCTGCTTATAGATATGCCGAAACTGGTGATATAATTTTACTTTCTCCAGGATGCGCAAGTTTTGATATGTTTAAAAACTATAAAGAAAGGGGAGAAGCTTTTAAAAAAGCTGTTTTTAGTATAAATGGTTAGAGAATTTTACTTTGATAAAGGCATATTTATAAGTTTTTTATCATTATTTATTATAGGAATAACTTTTATATTCAGTGCTTCATCTACTTCAGAAATTAATCACGGCTCTTTTTCCCTATTACAGAAATATCTAGTAATATCTTTTATTGGTTTTATCGTAATGTTTATATCATATAACATTCCAATATCCTTCTGGAAAAAGGTAGCATATCCATCAATTATATTTGCAGTGATTTTATTAATAACTGTTTTAATACTTCCACCTTTAAAATTAAAAAGTGGAGCAGAAATCCACAGATGGATAAATTTCGGACTGTTTAAATTTCAGCCATCAGAATTTGCAAAATTTGCAGTAGTTTTGTTTTTAGCAAGATTTATAGAACTAAAAAGTGATAAATACCTACAGCAATTTAAAGCAATTTTAACAGTAGGGTTTGTTATTGGGATAATAATGGTACTTATCATAATAGAACCACACAATAGTGGAGCTTTATTTATAGCTCTACTTACAATGTTAATAATTTTATCTTCAAATTTTTCATTAAAACATCTATCTATTTTAGGTTCTATATTTGCACCAATTGTTATAATTGGTATTTTTTTAAACAGCTATGCATTAAATAGGTTTTTATCAGTAATAGACCCTATAAAATACAAAAGCTCCCAGACATACCAGCCTTTTGAAGCAATACTGGCATTTGTTAAAGGAGGATTTTTTGGAGAAGGATTTGGGGAAGGTACACAAAAGTTTTATTATCTCCCTAAAATTCATACAGATTATATTTATGCATTAATTGGTGAAGAAACAGGATTTATAGGTGCTACTGTAGTTCTTGGACTTTTTTTATATATACTTATAAAAGGTATATCCATAAGCCTAAAAAAAGAAGATAGATTTACACAGGCTCTTGGAATTGGAATTACATATATAATATCATTGCAGGCATTTTTACATATACTTATAAATCTTAGTCTCTTTCCCTCAACAGGATACACATTACCATTTATAAGCTATGGTGGTTCTTCTTTAATAATGAATATGGCATATATAGGCATATTACTTAGAATATCTAAAGAAAGAAATAAATCAAAATTATCAGGAGGTTTAAAATATCGCAAAAGGTAAAGTTTTTATAGCTGGAGGAGGAACTGGAGGGCATTTTTATCCAGCACTTTCTATTGCAGAAGAGCTTTATAATTTAGGATATGAAATAAAATTTTTTGGGACTATAAACGGGTTCGAAGCAAAAAAAGAGTTTCCATATGGAGAAAAAATACTATTTGATTTTTCTTATATACTCAACAAAGATTTAAAATCAAAGATAAAAGAAACTTTAAAAATAATAAAAACCTCAAGACAGATAAGAAGAATAATAAAAAAAGAAAAACCAGACTTTTCTATAGTATTTGGTGGCTATACAGCAGTACCTTTAGGACTTGCTTCCTTTTCAGCAAAAGTTCCGCTTTTTATACACGAACAAAACTCAATACCTTCAAACTCAAATTTATTACTTTCCAAATTTTCTAAAAAAATCTTTTATACATTTGATTACTCAAAAAAATTTTTCAAAAAAAAATCTGTAAAAACAGGAATGCCACTTAGAAAAAAAGTAAAAGAAAGATTACTTCTTTCAAAAGAAGAAGCAAGAAAAATTTTAAATATTTCTAATCAAGAAAAGGTAATATTGATAGTCGGAGGTAGTCAGGGAGCAAAAATTTTTGAA
>JALSSG010000080.1 GCA_026984355.1 Hydrogenothermaceae bacterium | reverse complement strand
ATAGTAGCAGCAGACCAATTTACCATCCTTATAGATGTTAATGGGCAAAAACAGCTTATATATAAACATGCAATAAGTACTATTGTTGCAGATTAGGTTATTTTGCATATATTTGCCGTGGTATGCGAGCAATTTTGGTTAGTTTACAAACTAAAAATAAGACAGATGAAGAAGTAAGGGAATCTGTACATGAGTTAGAAGGTTTAGTAAAAGCCCTTGATGGTAAAATAATAGGCAAACTAATACAAAAGAAAGAAATTCCAGAACCTTCTACTTTTATAGGGAAGGGAAAAGCAAGACAACTTGCAGAAATTGTAGAAGGAACAAAAGCTGATGCTATTATCTTTGATAGCGAACTAACTCCAGTACAGATATCTAATCTTGAAAACATAACAGGTATATCCGTTTATGATAGAGTAGACCTTATTCTTTCTATTTTTGAAAAAAGAGCAAAGACAAAACAAGCTAAACTTCAAGTGGAGCTTGCTGTTTTAGAACATGAACTTCCAAGAATATATGGTCAAAAAGGTAAAGATTTATCAAGAATTGGTGGTGGATTTAAAACAAAGGGAGCAGGTGAAAAACTAGGAGAAATAAAAGTAAGAAGAATAAAAGATAGAATATCAAAAATAAAAAAAGAATTAAAAAATATAAAAAGGCAAAGACAAGAGCAAAGAAAATGGAGAAATAAAGACCCAAATATACTTAAAGTATCTTTAGTTGGATATACAAATGCAGGAAAATCTACGCTACTAAAAAGATTAACAAAAAGAGATACATATATATCAAACAAACTATTTGCAACTTTAGATACGAAAACTTCCTTTATAGTCTATCCAGAAATCAATAAAAAGGTGCTTATAACAGATACTGTTGGTTTTGTAAAAAATCTTCCAGAGCCTCTACTAGAGGCATTTATGACTACTTTAGATGAGCTTTATGATTCAGATTTGATTTTACATGTGGTTGATGTATCTGATGAGAATTGGATAAAAAAAGTTGATATAGTAGAGGATATACTAAAAAAGTTAAAGCTTGGAGAAAAACCAGTTGTTTTAGTTCTTAATAAAATAGATAAAGTTATTCCATCAAAAGATTATATAGAAGAAGAAAATGAAAGTATACTTACAGGAGATAGAGAAACTATAGTTGTATCCTCAGAAAAAGGCTGGAATCTAGACAAGCTACATGATATATTGAAAAAATATGCAGTCAAGAAAAGTTATTATTATATGGGGGTTTGAATATGGAAGATTGTGTCTTTTGCAAAATTATAAATAAAGAAATTCCAGCAAATATAGTCTACGAAGATGATTTGATTATAGCGTTTGATGATATTAATCCACAGGCAAAAGTCCATACACTTATAGTTCCAAAAGAGCATATACCAAATAATCTATACTTAGAAGGAAGACATAAACCTTTAATAGGACACCTTATCCTAAAAGCAAATGAAATAGCAAAGATTAAAGGTATTGCAGAAACAGGATTTAGGTTGATAGTTAATACAGGAAGAGATTCTGGTCAGGAAATTTTTCATATTCACTGGCATTTACTTGGAGGAGAACCTCTTGGGAGATTGATATGCAAATAAAAGATTATGAAAAAGAACTTGATGTTAGAGGGCTTTTTTGTCCACTACCTATAACATATGTATCACGTGAATTAAAAAATATAGATGTAGGAAAGCGTCTTAAGGTCATAGCAGACGATAAAGCATTTGAAAAGGATATTAAAATCTGGGCATTAGAAACAGGAAATAAAATTATTGATTTTAGAAAAGATGGTCATAGCTATATAGCTATAATAGAAAGGGGAAAAGGTTTTCATGGTGAAAGCCTAATAGAAAAGATAAAATTTATTTCTGTAGGTATTAAACTTCATATTATTCAATATTTGTTAAAAATCTTTAATAAAGAGCCTAAATATCTTATAACTTTTGTTTCTATTCCTGAAGGATTTAGAGCTGATAAATGGTTAAAAGAAAAGGGTATAAAAGATTATGTAGTGCTTCCTGTTCCAGATGAAATTTATCCATACTGTGGACTTGTTTTTGGATTTAAAAATCAGAAAAATGCTTTAAATGTTTATAAACTACTTAAAGAAAATAATTTCCTTGTGGAAGATATACACCTTGTAGATAAAGAGAAGAAATATCCTAAAATTCAAATACAAGAAACATAATCATTCATTTTCTTCTTGTTCTTCTTTACATTCTATACATAGATTAGCTACAGGTCTCGCTTTTAGTCTCTCATAAGGTATTTCTTTACTACAAATCTCACAGATGCCATAGGTACCATACTCAATTTTTCTTAAAGAGTACTCAATTTTCTTTAAAAGTTTTCTTTCTCTATCTAATGTTCTGAGCGTTAAAAATCTTTCTGCTTCAGTATCTGCTCTATCGATTTCATCACCACCTTCATAAGAAAGAGGTTCTCCTACAGACTCTTGAGTGTCTTTTAAAAGCTCTTCTTTCCATTTTAATAGTATGTTTTTCAGCTCTTCTACCTGTTCTTTTGTAAGATGTTCCATAAAAATCACCTCTAAGTGTCATTTAAAATAAAAATTATATCACTATTGAGTTCTATATTTCCTAACCCAGTAATTTATGGTTGTATGAGGTATATTCGTCATTTTAGAAATTTTTCTCAAAGATAAACCTTCCATATAAAGTTTTAGAGCTTTTTCTCTTATCAGTTTTCCATAAGCTTTTTTTTCTCTATCTTTTACAAACCTTTTTCCACACTTTTTACATAGGTACGTCTGTTTGTTATTTACTTTTCCGTTTTTTACATAATTGTTGCTATTACAATATGGACACATAACACATAACCCTTTAGTTTTATTGAATAATTTTATTATCGGCTTGAAATACAGGTATTTTATATAAAAAAATCAAACAATGTTTTATTTATATTGCAATTTTTATAATATTGTCCTATACTATCAAATGAATATTTAACATTTTGATACAGGAGGGTGAATAGATGAAATTAAAAGTAATGGTAGACCAGGACACATGTACAGCATGTGCATTATGCTATGACGAAATTCCAGAGGTATATGTTGATATAGGAGATGGAATAGCAGCAGTAAAAGAAGAAATAGGTGGTGATGGTGCTATTATAGATTGTGCTGAATTTGGCGAAGACATATGTGAAAGAGTTCTTGAAATAACTGAAGAATGCCCATCTGGTTCTCTTATAACTGAAACTATTGAAGAATAATCCTTTGAAGGAGGTAAGCAACCATGAAATTGAAAGTAATGGTAGATCAAGATACATGCACAGCATGTGCACTATGTTATGATGAAGTTCCAGAGGTATATGTAGATACAGGAGATGGAATAGCAGCAGTAAAAGAAGAAATAGGCGGTGATGGTGCTATTATAGACTGCTCAGAAATCGGAGAAGATGTATGTGAAAGAGTTCTTGAAGTAACTGAAGAGTGTCCATCTGGTTCTCTCATAACTGAAACTATTGAAGAATAATAACATATAGGCTCCGTAAGGAGCCTTCCTTTCTTTTTATTTTCACTTATTATTTTCAGACATTTACCTAAAATCTATTTAACTACCAGCACAGATTGATTTGCATATTTTACTAAATTTCCTGCAGTACTTCCAAGTAAAAGTCTTTTAAATCCACCTTTACCTCTTTTTCCTACAATGATTAAATCACAGCTATTTTCATCTGCATAGGTCATAAGCTCTTCTGCTGGTTCACCTTCCATAACTTTGAATATTGCATTAATTCCATGTTGATTAGCATACTCAATAGCTTCCTTTAGTATAATTTCTTCCTTTTTTAGTTCCTCTTCTTCATATTTTTCTATTTCTTCTGGTGGAATATAATCTATCGCTGCAAACTCAAAAGGTTTTATAACACCAACAATATGAAGCTGAGCATTTAGTTGTTTTGAAAGTTTTACAGCTTTTTCTAAAGCTTTTTTGCTAGGGTCAGAACCGTCATATCCAAGTAATATGTTTTTGTAAGGCATATTAACCTCCTTGATACCACCAATTAAGCTATATGGAAGTAAAAAAACAGCAAAAATAGTAATATGTTAATTAATATAACTGTATTATAAAGCTTTTTTCTTCTCAGGAAGTACTTTTTTAAAGCTATAGACACATGTATGAAGAAAAATATCAGAAAGGGTATAGGTAAAATTTTAACATGTAAAGAGTACGCATCACCTCTAGATATTATGTATTGAAAAACTTCACCTACAACTCTGGGTTTCCATATCCAGTATCCTGTAATAGTTTCAATTATAAAAAGAATATATAAAATTCCAGATAGGTATAAAAACCATTTTTTCATTATTCCCATTCAATAGTTCCTGGTGGTTTAGAGGTTATATCGTAAACAACTCTATTTACTCCTGATACTTCATTTATAATCCTTCTCATTATACTATCCATAACACTATATGGTAGCTTAGCCCAGTCTGCAGTCATTCCGTCAGTACTTTCTACAGCTCTAACTGCTATAACTTTTTCATATGTTCTGTAATCTCCCATAACCCCAACAGTACGTATAGGTAGTAAAACAGCAAAAGCCTGCCATAAATCCCTATATAAACCAGCTTTTTTTATTTCTTCTATAACTATTGCATCAGCTTCTCTTAGAATATTTAAATCTTTTTCATTAACTTCTCCTATAATTCTTATTGCAAGACCAGGACCAGGGAAAGGATGTCTATACACAATTTCATCAGGTAATCCAAGTTCTTTTCCTAATTCTCTTACTTCATCTTTAAATAGTTCTCTAAGAGGTTCTATAAGTTTTAAATTCATCTTTTCTGGTAATCCACCAACGTTGTGATGTGTTTTTATTACGGCAGAAGGACCTTTTACTGATACGCTTTCTATCACATCTGGATAAAGAGTTCCCTGTACAAGATATTCAACATCAGGAATTTTTTTTGCTTCTTCTTCAAAAATTTCTATGAAAAGATTTCCTATAATTTTCCTTTTTTGCTCTGGGTCTGTTATACCTTTTAAAGCTCTTAAAAATCTATCTTTTGCATCTACTACTATTAACGGCATATGAAAATGGTCTTTAAATGTTTTTTCTACCTGTTCTCTTTCACCTTTTCTTAAAAGACCATTGTCTACAAATATGCACGTTAGGTTATCTCCTATAGCATTATATACAAGAACAGCAGCTACAGCAGAGTCAACTCCTCCAGATAAAGCACAGATGGCTTTTTTGTTTCCTACCATTTTTCTGATTTCAACTTCCTTTTCCATCAAAAAGCGTCCCATAGTCCAGTTTTGCTCACAACCACATATCCTTACAGCAAAATTTTCTAGAATTTCTTTTCCAAGATAAGTATGGGATACTTCTGGGTGAAACTGGACTCCCCATATTTTCTTTTCTCTGTTTCTTATAGCAGCATATGGAGCATTGAAAGTTCTTGCTATGGTTTCAAATCCTTCTGGTAGAACTTCTACTCTATCAGCATGACTCATCCATACATGGATATAGTTAGGTATATTGTAGAAAAGGTCTTCATGATTAAGAATTTCTAATTCAGCTCTTCCGTATTCGTGTTTTTCTGCTTTTACTACTTTTCCACCAAAGTGGTCAACAATAAGCTGAAGTCCATAACATATACCAAGAATTGGAAGTCCTAAATTGAAAACTTCTGGGTCTGGTCTTGGTGCATCTTTTTCATAAACAGAAGCTGGTCCTCCAGAGAATATAATTCCTTTTGGATTATGTTTTTTTATCTCTTCTATCGACGCATTATAGGGAAGTATTTCACTGTAAACATGACTTTCTCTTATTCTTCTGGCAATAAGCTGGGTATACTGTGAACCAAAATCTAAGATAACAATACCTTGATGTTCCAATATTAACCTCTTTTTAAAAGTGCTTATGAGGAAATATTATAACTTAAGTGTGTAATTTACTAAAAACAAACTCCAGCTGGGCAGTTTTTGTTTATATGAGCTTCAAATTCTTCTGGAAATTTGTTTAAAGCATCTACTATAGCCTGTGGTGCTGAGTATCCAAGTCCACATATTGAGCCTACAGGGATATTTTTTGCTAAATGTTGTAGATATTCTATATCCTTTTTGGTTGCAGTTCCTTCCTGAAATTTTTTTATTATGTTGAATTGTTCATACGTTCCAATTCTACACGGAGTACACTTTCCACAGCTTTCGTGATGAAAAAAGTTTGCTATAACTATAAGTGAGTCTATGATACAGTCTGTTTCATCTAAAACGATTACCGTTCCTGTTCCTCCAAATCCTTTTGGAGAGTAATCCATAGGTGTATCTAAATCGTTTTCATCATAAACTCCAAGTGCTCCAGAGAATACTGCTTTAAACTTTTTTCCATCTTTTATACCGCCAGCCATATCTATAAGCTCTCTTAAAGTAATATCCATTGTAGATTCATAAACACCGGGTTTATTTACTTTCCCACTTACTGGAAATAGTTTTGGTCCATAAAATCCTGAAGGTCCAATATTCATAAAATAACTTTCGTAGGTTATTATTATTGGTATATTTGATAGTGTTTCTACATTGTTTACTACAGTGGGTCTATTAAAAAGTCCAACCTGTGCTGGATATGGTGGTCTTAATCTTGGATGACCTCTTTTGCCTTCAAGACTTTCTATAAGTGCTGTTTCCTCTCCACATATGTACGCTCCTGCTCCTCTATATACATAGATTTCAAGTGAAAAATCTGTTCCAAGAATATTCTTTCCAAGAAAGCCAGCTTCTTTTGCTTCCTGTATGGCGTTTTCTAAAATCCTATATCCTGCAGGATATTCTCCTCTTATATATATGAAAGCTTCCTTTACACCAAGTGCATAAGCTGAAATAGTTATACCTTCTAAAAGAAGGTGTGGGTCTCTTTCTATTATTATTCTATCCTTAAAAGTTCCTGGTTCACTTTCGTCTGCATTACAGATAAGATATCTTGGTGGTGGGTTCATAAGAGCAAATCTCCACTTTCTTCCTGTTGGGAAACCTGCTCCACCTCTTCCTCTTAGAGTACTTTCTTCTACTAAGGATACTATATCTTCTGGTGTTAGTTTAAATAAAGCTTTTTTTAAAGCTGAGTATCCTCCTGTATTTACGTATTCTTCTAATGTTGTAGTTCTGTTTTCTTTTGCTCTTCTTAGTAATAGGTTTACTCTGCTTTCTACATGTATATCTGGTAAATGTGGTATTGGTTCTTTTACTATCATTTCTTTCCTCTATTTTAAAAGTTCTTTTATATGAACTGCTCTTTCACCATAAACATCATATTCTTTTGATATACACATTTTACATATTGTCCCAGCATTTGTGCTGTTTTGAATGTCTTCAATCGATTTTGCTCCATTTTGTATTGCATTTATAATCTCTTTTAAGCATACATTTTTACATTCACAAACTAATATATCTTCACACATGTTTACATTCCTTTGTTGCTTTTTCTTTTAAAATTTTATATACATTTTCTACCTTTTTTCTCAAATCTTCAAAGCTTCCAGTGTTTTCTATAACAATATCTGCATATTTTTTCTTTTCTTCTATATCCATCTGGGCATTTATTCTTGCTAATGCTTCTTCTTTTGACATTCCTTTTTTTAGAAGTCTTTCTATTTGAGTTGATTTTGGTGAATAAACTACGATAACTATATCGTAATTTTTGTAGGAACCTGTTTCTATCATAAGCGGAACATCAGCAACTGCTATTGCACATGGGTCTTTTTTTTCTACTTGTTGAAAAAACTTTTGTATTTCTTTAAATACTAATGGATGAAGTATATTTTCTAATTTTTTTCTTTTCTCTTTGTCGTGAAATACTATATGTGCTAACTTTTTCCTGTTTATTTTACTGTCTTGTATAACTTCATTGCCAAATTCTTTTTTTATCTGGTTTATTATTTCTGGTTTTTCTAATAAATCATGCACAATTTTATCAGCATCTATAGTATAGGCTCCAAGTTCTTGCATTAATTTTTCTACTGTGGATTTACCTGTTCCTATAGAACCTGTTAGACCTACTTTTAACATTTACTCATCCAGAAAAAATATTTCTTTGGCTGCTTTGTCTTTTCCAAACATTATATTTATAAGCTGTTTTTTATTTTTTGAGTCAAGATATTCTACTTTAAAAAAACCTCTGTCTACTACTATCGATATAATTTCTTTTACATCAAATTTTTTGCTAAGTAGTTGTTTTGCTTCTTGTTTTGTTAAGGTATGACAGCTTGAACACTCTCCTATACACCCCTGTATTATAATAGGCTCAGAGCTTTGTGTGGTGATTGTAGGTACAGAATCATGTCCTTTTGAAAAAGGATAAGCATATAAGAAAGCTATAAGAACTAAACTTAGTATATATATAAACATTTATGTAATTTCCTGAAATTTTTTAAATGCTTCTTCTAATTTTTGTGTTTCTGTTCCACCACCTTGAGCCATATCAGGTCTGCCACCACCTTTTCCGCCTAAAATTGGAGCTATTTGTTTTACTATATCTCCAGCTTTTATTTTGTCTGTTAATTCTTTTGATACTGCTACTATAAAATTAACCTTACCTTTTTCTTTATCAATAGTAGCTATCATAACTACGGATTTACCTAATTTGGCTCTTGCTACATCTGCAAGGTCTCTTAGTTCGTTAGGCTGTAGATTTTCTATTAAGCCATAGGCGATTTTATATTCCTGTTTTTCTTTTATGTTTAGTATCTGAGTTATTCTATCAATGATAGATTTTTTCTTTAACTTTTCTAATTCTTTTTCTTTTTCTTTTAGTTGTTTTAATAAGGTTTCTACCTTATCTATTAGCTGGTCTTCCTTTGATACTAAAATGTGTGTTAACTGTTTTAATATTGTATGTTCTTTTAAAGCATGTTCTACGGCTTTTTTTCCTGCTACTGCTTCTATTCTTCTTGTTCCTGCAGAAACGGCAGTTTCTGATAGTATTTTAAAATATCCTATATCTCCGGTTCTTGATACATGTGTTCCTCCACATAGCTCTGTAGAAATTCCAGCTGATATTACTCTAACTACGTCTCCGTATTTTTCTTCAAAAATAGCTATAGCTCCTGAACGAAGAGCTTCATCATAAGGAAGTTCTTTGCATATTACAGGTTCATTTTTCATTATTTCTTCGTTAACAAGTTCTTCTATCTTTTTTAATTCTTCTTCTGAAAGACTTTCAAAGTGTGTAAAATCAAATCTAAGATAATCTGGTGCTACTAATGAACCAGCCTGTTTTACATGGTCTCCAAGTATATTCCTCAGCGCAGCGTGTAATAAATGAGTTGCTGTATGATGCCTCATAGTACTTTGTCTTTTTTCTTTGTTAACCTGAGCTTTTACAGTTTCTCCTTTTTTGACTGTTCCATATATAACTTTTCCTTTGTGAACTATTATTCCATCTACTGGAGATTGGGTATCTTTAACTTCAAATAAAAATCCATCTCCTTCTATAAAACCTGTATCTCCTACCTGACCACCTTTTTCTGCGTAAAAAGGTGTTATATCAAGTATTATTTCTCCTTCTTCTTCTTTTGATAAAGATTCTACTATCTGTTCGTCTTTAACTATGGCTAAAACTGTAGCATCATCAATTTCAAGATGTGTATATCCGATAAATTGGTTTTCTGGAAGAATACTTTTTAAATTTAAATAAACAGGTTTTACTTCTTTTGCCTGTGATTTCCATGATGCTCTTGCTCTTTCTTTTTGCTCTTCAAGTAATTTATAATATTCTGCTATATCTAGCCCAAACCCTTCATCCTTAGCTATTTCTTCAATAAGGTCTACAGGAAACCCGTAGGTATCATAAAGCATAAATATTTCTTTTCCTGTTATATGTTTTCTACCTTCTTTTTTTGCTTTTTCTATTATTTCTTTTAGGATTTCCATTCCTTTTTTTAATGTTTTTATAAATCTTTCTTCTTCAGCTTTCACTACATTTTTTATAAAGTTTTTATTACTTATAAGTTCTGGATAAGGTTCTTTCATTATATCTACAACAACATCAATTCCTTTGTATAAAAATGGTTTTTCTATTCCAAGCTCTTTACCATATCTAAGGGCTCTTCTTAATATTCTTCTTAAAACATATCCTCTTCCCTCGTTAGAAGGAAGAACACCATCAGAGATTAGAAATGTTAATGCTCTTAGGTGGTCTGCTATTACTCTCATTGCAACATCATCTTTAGGGCTTTTACCATATTCTTTACCGGAAACTTCTTCTCCAAACTCAATTAAAGGTTTAAATAAGTCTGTGTCATAATTGCTGTCAACTTCTTGCAAAACAGAAGCTATTCTTTCAAGTCCCATTCCTGTATCTATATTTGGGTTAGGTAGAGGATGAAGATGTCCATTTTCGTCTCTGTTGTACTGCATAAAGACAAGGTTCCATATCTCAAGATATCTGTTATCCTCTGGACTCCCAAGCTCTGGGTTTCCAAATTTTTCTCCTCTGTCATAGTATATTTCTGATGAAGGACCACATGGACCAGTGTTTCCCATAGACCAGAAGTTATCTTCAACACCCATTCTTTTTATTCTATTTTCAGGTATTCCTATTTGTTTAGTCCATATATCATATGCTTCATCGTCTTCTTCAAATACTGTTATGTATAGTTTTTCTTCAGGAATTTGTAATTTTTGGGTTAAAAATTCCCAGGCATATTCTATGGCTTCCTTTTTAAAATAATCTCCAAAGGAAAAATTACCAAGCATCTCAAAAAATGTATGATGCCTTGGTGTATATCCTACATTTTCAAGGTCATTATGTTTTCCTGATACTCTAAAAACTTTTTGACAGGAAGCTGCTCTTTTGTAAGGTCTTTTCTCTAATCCTAAAAATACATTTTTAAAAGGAACCATTCCAGCATTTACGAATAAAAGTGTAGGGTCTGTTTCTGGGATAATTGATGAAGATTTTACTACTTTATGGTCTTTGGATTTAAAAAAATCTAAAAATATATTTCTAATTTCATTACTGCTAAGTTTCTTCATAACTGTAAAATAATCCTCCTGTATTTAAACAGTTAAATTTTAAATTAATTATAATATAGGAAAGATTGGATTTTTCTTCAGGAAAAGGGGAAAACTTCCCCATAGATTAATGAATTTTTTGCCAGATTTTTCTTTTCCATGCATATGTAATAGCAACACCTATCAACATATAAATTAGAACCCACATGCCTATTTTCTTCCTTTCTTCTTTATGAGGGTCTGCTATTTTATCTAAGTACATAACTACTTTTTCTGTAGCTTCCTCAGTAAGACCTAATCTTGGCATAGTAGTTCCTGGAAGTAAAACCTGAGGATTGTTTATAAATGTTATTAGATATTCCTTTTCTTTAGCTCTACCCATTAAGGATAAATCTGGTGGTATTTTACCAAGATATGTTTTTAGGTGTTCTTTGCTGGTTATTGCCTGAATTTTTTGGTATTTGACACTGTGGCATCTTGTACATGCATCCTGGAGAATTTCTTTTCCTGTTAACTCCTTTTTAGCTTTGCTTTTTAGGTAGGCTATGATATCTCCTATCTGGTCATTTGTTAAATATCCCATAGGTGGCATAGCAAATTTTGGATTTTTGGTTGCATTTTGAGGGTCTCTTATAAAGTTTGCTAAAAAATGAGGTTCAACAATGGCAGCTATGTTTGATAAATCAGGAGGGACTACATGAAAAGATAGTTCTGCAGTCTTTTTATCCATGCCAGCTTCTATTCCATCTGCTTTTAAACTGTGGCATGAAGCACAGTTAGCCTTAAATAGCTCTTTTCCTTTTACAGGGTCACCTGCTGGTTCAAATTTTGGTAAATCTAAATAGCTAAAATCTGGAGGAGGTATTGTCCCATGCATTACATGTTTTGCATAAGGCTCTATACCTATATATCCTATAAGAACAACTATTATTAACACTGCAAGTATTTTTAATTCTTTCATTTTTTATTGCCCCCGTTTTCTATCTGTTTTCTTTCAATTTTGGAGATTATTGGTAATGAAAAGAAGAATGCAAAGAAAATAATAGAACCTATAAGACCTAACCATGCATAAAGTCCTGTTGGCGGTAGTTTACCGAGTACTGTTAAAAACACAAAATCAAGTATAAAAATCCAAAAAGCAACCTGAAACATAGGTCTGTGTTTTCCACTTACTATTGGTGATTTATCCAGCCATGGTAAGAACATAGCTATAAACATGCTAAGAACAAAGGCAATAAGTCCTAAGTTTTGACTAAAGAAAAATCCTCTTAAAACTTCATAGTAGGCTAAAAAGTACCATTCTGGATATATGTGTGGTGGTGTTTGTAATTTATTTGCAGGAGTAAAGTTAATTGGGTCCATGGCAAATTCATAATGAAAGAATACAAGAAAGAAGAAAAATGTTAAAAATACTGCCATTACAAAATATTCTTTTGCCATAAAAACAGGCCAGAACGGAATACCTTTTTTCTTTTTTTCTTCTTTTGGTATAGGTACACCATCTTCATTATTACTCCCAACAATTCTTACAGCATAAAGGTGAATAGCTGTGAAAATAATAAGTAAAAGAGGTAAGAAAACTACATGAAGTGCAAAGAATCTTGTCAAGGTAGGGTCTTCAACTATGAAGTGTCCTCTAATCCATATAACAAGGTCAGGACCAATAAAAGGTATTTTTTCAAATAGTGTTGTTATAGTTTGTGCCGCCCAGTAAGACATCTGGCCCCATGGAAGAAGATATCCAGTGAATGCTGTAGCTGACATAAGGATAAACAAAACATAACCTGTTATCCATACAATTTCTCTTGGTGGCTTGAAAGACCCATAATATATTCCTCTTGCCATATGGATATATAAAAGTAAGAATATAATACTTGCACCTACAGCATGCACATGGCGGAAAATCCATCCGTATGAAACATCCATCATTATAGTTTTATTTACACTATCAAAGGCAAGGTTAGCATCTGGTTTGTAATACATAAGGAGAAAAATTCCACTTATGATAAGTATCGTAAGAGTTAGAATTATTAATACACCAAAGCTCCATAAAAAATTTATGTTTTTTGGAACATAGTATTCTGTCATCATTACTTTGATTAATTGTCTTACAGCAAGTCTCTCATCTAACCAGTCTATAAGTTTCATATTTACCTCCTTATCCAGAAATCATTTTTCTGTATTCAGGTCCTTCTTCACCAAGGACTATAATAGTTCCTTCAAGTTTAAATGGTGGTATATCAAGAGGTCTAGGAGGTGGACCAAAAATATTAACTCCACAGGCGTTGTATTCTCCTCCATGACATGGGCAGTGCCATATTTTTTTATCTGGTTCCCAATTAGGAATACATCCTAAATGGGTACATACACCAATAACTACAGTATATTCTCCAGCTACGGTTCTTTCAGGGCATTTAGTCATATCTTTTGTTTTGTGAAGTATAAAAACAGGTTTTCCTCTCCATGAAATAACTTTTAGTTCTCCGGGTTTTACTTTAGATAAGTCAAACTTTACAGTTGCCTGTGCCATAACTTCTGGTAAAGGTTCCCATGTTTTATACATTGCATAAAGAGCATAACCTACACCTACTGTAGCCCACGCACCCATTGCATATAGTAAAAAATCTCTGCGGGAAATATTCTCTTCATTTTTTTCTAATTTTTCTTCATTACTCATTAGAGCCTCCAAATAGAAATATGATTTTTATTAAAATTCATAAAAATGATAACAAATAACTCTTTATTTTTCACCGTTAGTGGATACTACTTATATTTAATCTTTAAATAAATGTATTTTTTTATAATTCTTGATAAAATCTAAAATAGATATGAAGAAAAAAATAATTGTAAAAAATCTTACTAAGAAGTTCGGCAATAAGTTAGTTTTAGACAATATATCATTTGATGTTTATGAAAATGAAGTTTTTGTAATAATGGGGGGAAGTGGAAGCGGTAAAAGTACAACTATAAAACATATAATTGGTTTATTAAAACCAACTTCTGGTCAAATAATTATAGATGGAGTTGATATTACAAAACTTAAAAAACACGAGCTTATAGAGTTTAGAAAAAAGATGGGATATCTCTTTCAAGAAGGTGCTTTGTTTGATAGTTTGAAAGTATGGGAAAATGTAGGTTTTTATTATTTAGAAAACACAAAAATGTCTAAGAAAGAAATATATAAACTTGCAAAGAAAAAGTTAGCTTTAGTTGGTTTAGAAGGAATAGAAGATATGTATCCATCAGAGCTTTCAGGTGGAATGAAAAAAAGAGTTTCTCTTGCAAGGGCTATAGCTACTAATCCTCA
Source organism: Hydrogenothermaceae bacterium (assembly GCA_026984355.1). Lineage (GTDB taxonomy): Bacteria > Aquificota > Aquificia > Aquificales > Hydrogenothermaceae > JAADDZ01. The sequence continues at coordinate 2,875 of JALSSG010000080.1, read as the reverse complement.
AATAATTTTATATGATGAACCTGGTTCAGGTTTAGACCCTGTTACAGCAGCTGTTATTGATGAGCTTATACTTGCATTAAAGAAACATCTTAGAGTTACATCAATAGTCGTTACTCATGATTTACAAAGTGCTTTTTATATTGCAGATAGAATAGCTATGATACATAAAGGAAAAATTCATGCTATAGGAACTCCTGAAGAGATAAAGAAAAATCCAGACCCTATAGTTCAGCAATTTATAAATAGAAAGCCTATAGGTCCAATTACTGGGAATACTATAAAGTTTATTGACGATTATATATCTAATACCGATATTTAATATTGAAATCAAATAAATATTAGCGGGGGTGAAAGTTTGATGAGAAAAAAAAGACTTATAGCATCACTACTAACTGTACCTGCCTTGATTATGATGGTTTCCTGTAGTGGCGGAGGTGGTGGAAATGATAATGACAACATTAATGCCAATGCAAACGGTAACATGAACGGTGATATGAATGGTAATGGTAATGCCAATGCAAATGGTAATATGAACGGTAATATGAATGGCGGAGGTGGTGGAAGTGGTGGTCAATCACAAGCAGATACATATCTATTTTATTCTGGTTCATTATATTATGTTGACCCTACAAATCCTTCTTCTCCTACTAAACTTGAAAATCAAGATATAAAGGACTATTTCTTGCCATTAACTGTTACAGGTTATGATGCAAATACAAACCATTATCAAGGTCTTCATAAGAAATATATTGTTTATATAGTTAATGGAAAGATTTACAAAGCAAATGCAGAGCTTTCATCTGGAACACCTACTCCACAACAGGTATCAAATATAACAGATGCATGTGAGTTTGAGGAAAATTTTGATGAACCTTTAAGTCCTGATGATACTTATGCTTTAGTAAGAACAGCAGGTAATGATGCCAGTTGTAATACTACAGATGATAAATATTATCTTATAAAGCTTTCTTTATCATCATCTGACGCTCCTACATCTTTAGGAAATAAAATGGTTATAGATGCTTATTCATCTCAAGAGACAAAAACGGTTGAAGGATTTCTAGTGCAAGAGGGAAATAAACTTTATGAATGTAATACAACTCTTTCCACCTGTAATCAGTTAAAAGATGGTGTAAGTGATATAGAAGTTATAGGAGCTTATGATGTAAATGACCCAAAATATCTAATAAATATAGATGGAAACCTTTATACCTTTGATGGTGCCAGCAAACAACTTTCATCAGCGCCAGTAGTTTCTGGTTTTGGAGACCCTGTTGAATATATTATGGATAATAATGCTATTTATGTATGGTATAAACAAAATTCTAGTGGTGGTGTTACGGATATAATAGAAAAGATATCATTTAATACATGGAATAAAACTACATTATATAACGTTACAAGACCAAATCTATCTTTAGAAGGCCGGCCTTTAGGAGTTCAGAGTTTAGTTCTAGCTAAAGACTATATTGTGTTTGGGGATGTTTATCTTGATGACAGTAATAATCCAAAAATAGCTATTAAAGCTATTTCAAAAGATGATGATAATGTTTTTGATGTAGAAACTATTAATCCAGATGAAAATCCACAATTTATAGCTGTGTATGATAACAGAATTTTCTATAATAGATTAGCTAATTCAGGGTTTAAATACTGCTATCTTGATATAAGTAGTAGCTCAACTTCTTCAAACTGTGATGGTAATGGATATATAGCAGGTGAAACTATTGGACAGAATGGCTATTTCACTCCTTCTGATTTTGTAACCCCAGAGAAACTAATAATAGTCGAGAACTGTTCTATGGATAGTTCTAATAGCTATTGTTTTGGTGGTGATGTATATATTGCTAACCCTTCAGATATGAGTAAAAATCAGATAGGTTCTTTACCTACTGATATTAAGTCATTTTTTGCTTTTGGTATAGGTAGATACTTATTAGGTCAGGGAAATACTAATATTTCTGACCCTAAATATGATATATTCTTTATAAGTGTTCCTGATAGTTCATTAACGAGAATTACAAATACACCATCTATAAATGAACAGGTTTTATTCTAACTTTAAGGGGTGAAAATCACCCCTTTTTTTAAAATTCAAAGTCTAATTCGTTAAATATTTTATAAATATTTCTATTATGAAACTCTCTGTACATTGGATAAATTTTGTATTTTGTATTTTGGAGCTTTTGTTTTATCTCGTCATAAAATAGACCTTCATCTTTAAGTTTTGAAATTTCTCTTCTTAAGAAAGATATATATTCATATGTAAAATCTATAGCTTTTTTATCTAAAGGATAATTATGTCCAGCAAAAATCTTTTTTATGTCCATTTTCTTTAATTTTTCTAAAACTTCTAACCAGCCTTTACTACTTGCGTTTGTATCACCTACAAAAGGTATTCTTTTGTAGAATACAAGGTCTCCTACAAATACAAACTTTTTATCAGGTAGGTAAACAATTATATCTGTATTTGTGTGTGCTGGTGTCATAGATACAATGTTTAATTTTTTTCCTCCAATAGAAATAGTTTTGTTTTGGTTTACAACAATATCTGGTGGTGTTAATTTTACATTTTTAAATATTTCACCAAAGGTTTTTTTAAAACTTTCTAAAAATTCAAATGCCATTCCTGATTTATAAAAATCCCTTAAGTTTTTGTGGGCAATAATTTTAGCACCATCTTTTTTAAATTCAGATGCTCCATACCAGTGGTCTAAATGATAATGGGTGATAATAACATATTTGATTGGTAAGTTTTTTTCATTTTTTAGAAGATTTATAAATTTTCTAGCAAGTTCTGGTGTAGATAATGAATCAATAACCACCCATCCTTCTTTGGTTAAGATACCATAAGCATTTGATATAAATCCCTGGT
>JALSSG010000079.1 GCA_026984355.1 Hydrogenothermaceae bacterium | reverse complement strand
CTCTACTTTGTCTCCTGGAAGAGCTATAATTCTTTTAATAAAGTCTATCTTTGGATTTTCAGGATATTTAAAAACTATAACATCTCCTCTGTCTGGCTTTGTTATTCTATTATTATGATGATAAAAGGTTATTCCTGTAAACGGAATACCTATATCCCAACTGCCGTAAACAAACTTATTAACAAGGATAAAATCTCCTACAAGTAATGTAGGTTTCATAGAACCAGAAGGTATATTAAAAGCCTGAACAAGAAAAACTCTTATTAAAGATACAACAACAACTATAAAAACTATTGTTTCTATAAAGCCTTTTATACCTTTTTTTTCTTTATTTTCTTGTTTATTTTTATTATTATCTTCTCTTTCTTCCATAAAACCTCCCAAGGAAATTTAAAAATTTTTCTAAATTATACTACCAGATATTTGTAGAACCTTTAAATAGGATTAAATTTTTCATATACTCAAACATAAATTCAAAAGCTTCTATATGTCTTTTTGCTTCAAATTCATTTTTTCCCCACACATATATCCCATGGTTTCTAATAAGTACAGCAGGAACTTCAGGATTTATAGCTTCTCCTGATTTTTGAGCTAACTTATCTAAATCAAAGTAGTTTTCAACAATAGGAACTTCTATATATGCATTTTCTTCCCATATGTCTAAAGCTTTTATCATTTCTAAGTTTTTTATAGGAACAAATCCCTTTTCAAAAAATACTTCTGAAACAAAATTATTATTTACTGTATGAACATGAACAACACATCCAGCATCTGTTCTCTGGTAAACCTGCAAATGTATCTTTGTTTCTGCAGAAGGTTTTAGTTTGGTCTGTAAAATAGGCTTGGCTTCCTTATCAACAAATAAAATATCCTCATGAGTAATTTTTCCTTTATCTTTTCCACTTGATGTTATTGCAAAGATTAAAGGATTTTCTCTTATTTTCAATGATAAATTTCCACTTGTTGCAGGAAACCAGCCTTTATTGTAAAGCTCTATTTTTAAGTTATTTAATGTTTCTATAGCTTTTTGTTTTTCTTCAAAGAGTATATCCATTTTTACTCCTTTTTGTTATTATTTTAATTGAAAAGGTAAAATACGAAAATTAATATTAAAAAATAGAAAAAATAAAAAAATTACAAGAGGTTAAAAAAATGAAAAATTTTATCTTTATGGGGGTTGCTCTTATTTTATTTAGTTTGTCCTTTGCAGGTGAACCTTTACCTATAGAAAGTGATTATTATAAAACTCTAAAAAATCAATATGCCAGAGAAAAGTATAAGGCTGTTATGATTGATGACGGTATCCCTGCACCAAAAATACAAAAAGATGTAGTTGATTTTGCAATAGGACTTCTTGGAATTCAGTATAAATTTGGAGGACAGACAATTAGAGGTATGGACTGTTCTGCTTTTGTTCAGAAAGTTTATTCTATGCTTGGTATTGAGCTCCCAAGAACTGCAAGATATCAGGCACAGTTTGGACTTTTTGTAAGTAGAGAAAACTTAAAGCCTGGAGATTTGTTATTTTTTAGAACATATGCAAAATTTCCCTCTCATGTTGGAATATACATAGGCGAAGGCAAAATGATACATGCTTCTTCTGCTGGAGGTAGAATTATTATCTCAAACATAGATAAAGATTATTATCTGAGACACTTCCTATTTGCAAAAAGAATATTTTTGTATGACCCAAAGATAGCATATAATAGTTCTAAAAAAGAAGGAGAAAATCACAGCATTGGATTTTAAAACAAAAAGCACGACTATATGCATAGTCAGAAGAGATGGAAAAACCGTAATAGCCGGTGATGGACAGGTTACGTTAGGACATTCTGTAATGAAAGCAACAGCTAAAAAAATCAGGAAGTTATCAGATGGTAAGGTAGTAGTTGGATTTGCAGGTACTGCAGCAGACGGACTTGCACTTATGGAAAGATTGGAAGAAAAGCTAAACAAATATAGAGGAAATCTTTTAAAAGCGGCTGTTGAGTTAGCTAAAGATTGGAGAACAGACAAATATCTAAGAAGATTAGAAGCAGTCCTTGTAGCAGCAGATAAAGAAAGAATGTTTCTTATTTCAGGAAACGGTGATGTTATTGAACCAGATGAACCTGTACTTGCTATTGGTTCAGGTGGAGATTATGCAAGGTCTGCAGCTTTGGCTCTTTACAGAAATACACAACTATCAGCAAGAGAGATAGTTGAAGAAGCAATGAAAATAGCAGGTGAAATCTGTATATACACTAACCAGAATATAACAATAGAAGAGCTTTGATTTATATTTATGGAAGATATATATGTAGAAGTAGCTTTACCTATAGCCCAGTATAAAACTTTTACATATAAAATTCCTAATAGCCTATACAATACATTAGAAAACAAAGAACTAATCGGTAGGAGAGTACTTGTTCCCTTCAGAAACACTGGATTTTCTGGAATTATAATCAGCACTACTACAAAACCAACATATCAAGTAAAAAATGTTGAACAAATTCCTGATAAAGACGTAATCTTTACAAGAAAAGAGCTTTCAATAATACATAGGCTATCAGACTACTATATAGCTCCTATAGGAATGACAGCCAATTTTTTCTTACCAGATGTTTTAAACTGGAAAAAGAAAAATGGAAAATGGATAAAGTCAGTAAAAGAAGAAAAAATTTATGTGCCTGCTGTAGTATCTACTACTGGAATAGAAAGATTATCACCTAAATCCTTAGAGCTACTTGAGTTTATCTTAGAAAGAGGAGAAACAACGAAAGATGAAATAGTTGAGTTTGGATTTTCTTTATCTTCGCTAAAAACCCTATTAAAAAAAGGACTTATAAAAGAAGAAAAATTTTTCTTTAGAGAAACAACACTAAAAAATAAAAAAGAAAAATACATATCAGAAGAAAAATTTTTAACAGGAAATTTTTTGTACAGTTTTAATAAAGCAGAGCTTAGATTAAAAAAATATATCCCGCTAATAAATTCAAATATAAAAAATAATAAAGACGTAATCATAATATTTCCTACTGTTAAAACTGTAGAGAATGTTTACTCTTTTTTAAAGAGTTATTTTGGAGATAAGATTTTTGTATACCATGATGGCATTTCTGGAAAAAAGAAATTAGAAACATGGTTTAACTTTAGGAAATATTCAGGAACTGTACTGGTAAGTACATTTAGTGGATTTTTAATACCAACTAAAGAACTTGGTCTTATAATCTTAGAAGATGAACACTCAGAAACATATAAAGCCCTTAGAGTACCAAGATTTGACACAAGGAGAGTAGCAGTAGAAGTCTCTAAAGAAAAAAACAGCAGTTTAATATTTGGCTCTACTTCTTCATCTGTAGAGTCTTACTATCTTTTAAAAAAAGGATTTTTTAAGAATTTAGAAAAATGGAAAACACCCCAAACAACGTTAGAAATAGAACCTTTAAACAAAGAAAAAATATTTACCCAAAAAATAACAGACCTTATAAGAAGGTTTGAAACAGTTTTAATCATTTCAAACAAAAAAGCATATGCCTCCTTTTTATACTGTAAAAAATGTGAAGAAGAGATACTATGCCCTGACTGTGAAATTCCACTTAAAGTATACAGCAAACCAGATAAATATCTAAAATGTGAACTTTGTAAAAATATATATAAATATATAACTCACTGCCCAATATGTGATACCAGATTAATAGAAATAGGTTTTGGTATAGAAAAAATAGAAGAACTGTTAAATAAATACTTTAAAAATCAGATAAGCTATTTAGAAGACCAAAGAGATACAAAGATAAAGCTTGCCACGAATATTATAGATAAAGAACACCTTGTTAAAGATTTCTCTCTTGTAATAAATATCT
>JALSSG010000078.1 GCA_026984355.1 Hydrogenothermaceae bacterium | reverse complement strand
TTATGCACAGCAGTTATTAGAGACTATAATATATCTCATATGACAAAATTAGGAGTTTAAACCAATGAAAATAATAATTTCACTACTTATATTTGTATTTTCTTTTTCATATGTGCTAGCAAACACAGATAAAGAAACTTCACCAGAAACAAAAATTCAAGAAGGTATAAAGAAATTAAATGAAGGACTAAAAGATATACTTGAAGGATTAAAGAAAAAATTTGAAACAGATGAAGATTTAAAGAGAATAAAAGAAGCATTAAAAAAACAGATAGAAGCTTTAGAAAAAGAAATAGATGAGCTAAAAAGGAAACTTGATAGTGAGGAGTTTAAGAAATTCAAAGAAGAACTAAAAAAGGAAATTGATGAGTTAGAAAAAAAGTTAGATGAGCTAAGAAGAAAACTAAAAGAAAAAAATAAAGAAGAAAACGGCATTGAAGTTTGAACAGATAAGAAACGATATTCAAAACTTACAGATAATAGGTAAAGGGTGGAGAGGTATAGTATACAGAGGAAATTATAAAGGTTTAGACCTTGCTTTTAAAGTACCAAGAGAGGAAAAATATGTAAAATCTATACAAAAAGAAGCACAGATACTTAAGGAATTAAATAGATATGGTATTGGAGGAAAATTAGAAATAATTGGAGAAGATTTTATAGGTTATAGATTTATAGAAGGAAAACCTCTTATAAAAATAATAAACAAAAATAATGCTAAGGATTTACTTTATCAGCTTTTTAAAATTGCTAGAAAAATGGATAAAATAGGAATATCAAAAGATGAGATGCACAGACCTTACAAAAATGTAATTGTTGACAGTACTGGAAAAGTACATCTTATTGATTTTGAAAAAGCCGTTTTTTCTAAAAAACCTCATAATATTACCCAACTTCTACACTTTGTTATAACTTCAGGTAAAAAGTTTTTTGATGACATTGATAAAGATACGGTAATCAAACTTGCAAAAGAATACAGGAAAAAACCAGATGAAGAAAATTTCCAAAAAATCTTAGGATACTTGTTTAAACAACACCAGCTTTAAGAATATCATGAAGATGAATTATTCCTATAGGTTTCCCATCTTCAACAACAGGTAAAACAGTAATGTTATATCTTTCCATAAGTTCTAAAGCTTCAACTACCAGTCTATCTTTGGTTATATACTTAGGATTTTTTGTCATTGGTCTTTCTGTCATACATTTATCTATACTTCCTCCTGATTCTAAAAATCTCCTTAAATCTCCATCTGTAATTATTCCAACAAGTTTTCCTTCTTTGTCTACAACTAACGCTGCACCAAAACCTTTTTCAGACATAACAAGAACAGTTTCCTTTAGTGGAGTATCTGGATGAACAATTGGAAGTTCTTCTCCTGTATGCATAATCTCTTCTACTCTCATTAATTTTTTTCCTAAACTACCACCAGGATGAAGCTGGGCAAAATCCTCCTCTGTAAATCCTCTTAATTCTAAAAGAGCAACAGCTAAAGCATCTCCTAAAGCAAGTGTTGCTGTTGAAGTTGATGTAGGAGCAAGATTTAAAGGACAGGCTTCTTTTTTTACATTCAAAAAAAGATGAATATCACTTTGTTTAGCAAGTGAGGAACTTTTATTGTTTGTTATAGCTATTACTGGATTACCCCATCTTTTTATAGTTGGAATAATAGCCAATAACTCAGGAGTTTCTCCACTGTTAGAGATTGCAAGTATAATATCTTCCTTAGAAATCATACCAAGGTCACCGTGAATAGCTTCAGCTGGATGAAGAAAAAAAGAAGGTGTTCCTGTAGAAGCTAATGTCGCAGCTATTTTCTGGCCAACAAGTCCAGATTTACCCATTCCTGTAACAACAACTTTTCCTTTTGTATGTAATATCATTTTTACAGCTTTTGCAAAATTTTCATCTATAGCTTCCTGTGTTCCTTTTAGAGCTTCTCGTTCTTCAGCAATTACATTTTTTCCTATCTTTATAATTTCTTCATTTTGAATATTTATAGGAGAAACTTTCATCCTACCTCCATAAATTTTGCACAGTTTCCTCCACTACACCCAGAACACGGAGATTTTATAAGGTTCATTTTATCTAGTTCATCAAAAGTTATTTCCACTTTATTTCCTTCTTCATCTGTAAAGATGACAACTTCTTTTATAAAATCATAGGAGATTACCTTTAAAGATTTTCCATTTATATCAATAACAGAACCTAATTCTGGAAGATTATACCTTATAGAATAATTTTCCTTTTCAAAAGCTAAACAACACATAAGTCTTCCACATATACCAGTAAACTTAGCTGGTGTAGGAGGTAAATTTTCCTCTTCTAATATTTCTACACCTATAGATTCAAACTTGTCTAAAAATACAGAACAGCATGTTTGATTACCACATGGACCTACAGCACCAGACATTTTAACACCATCTCTAACACCAACCTGTCTCATCTCTATTCTATTCTTTAACTTCTTTGCTAAATCTTTAACAAGCTGTCTAAAATCCACTCTACCTTCTGCAAGATAATAAAACATAACCTTATTTCTACTTAAAGGAATATATGCTTTTAATAAATTCATCTTAAGTCCATGTTTTTCTGCTAATGTTTTACATATATCAAGAGCTTTTTCAGCTTCAGTCTGTAGCTTATCAAAAAGCTCTATATCTTCTTTGGTAGCTTTACGGATAAATTTTATATCTTCTTCACTTTCTACTGGCACACTATTTCCAAGAACTATAACAAGTTCTTCACCTTTTTGAGTTTGTACTACTATAAAATCACCTCTTTTTACATCTAAAGGAACTATGGTTTCTGAAAACTTATTTGTATCTAAAAACCTTATTCTTACAGTTTTAACATCTATATCTGTCATAACCATAGCAATTACCTCACAAGATTAAAATAAAACCCTTCAAAAGCTAACTTTTTCTTTACTCCTTTAGATACGGCAATCTTAAGTTTATTTAATTCATCTATCAACTTTTCGTAAAAATCAGGTTCAAATTCTAATTTCATAGCCTGCCTATAAAATAGTATCTCAAGTATAGCAACAATATTAAATATACTATCATTATCTAAATTGTCTATTAGCTCAGAAAGACTTATAATCGCTTCACTGTGTATCTCTTTTTTCTCAACAAATAACATTACCAGGTTAAACAAATCTTTGCTGTAGTTATACACTTTTTCATTTTCAAGAATAACAAAAGGCATACATAATGTTCCATCAAAAATATCTAATACTTTCTCTATCTGTGTATCTAAATATCCTTTTAATGACAAAATCTGTTTTATATCTTCCTGTGATAATGATTTAAATCTTATAGTTTTACATCTTGATACAATAGTAGGAAGAAGTTTGTTTTTATTTGAAGTTATCAATATAATCATACTTTTTAAAGGTGGTTCTTCTAATGTTTTAAGTAAAGCATTTGAAGCCTCTAAATTCATACTTTCTGCTTCATCTATGATAAGTACTTTTCCCTTTTTAGATGTTAACTGTAAAAATTTAATCGCTTCTCTAATCTGGTCTATTTTTATTTTTCCATCTTCAGGCTGTATGATTTTTATTTCAGGATGGGTATTTAAATCTTGATTCTCATATAGTTTGGCAACTGTATTGTTCACCAGTCTACAGCTATTACATTCCCCACATCCGAATCTTATATTTTTTTCACATAAAAATCCTCTTGCTGTATATAAAGCAAATAGTTTTTTACCAATACAGTTTTTTCCTTCAAAAATAAATGAATAGGAATCATAATCCTTTTCTAAAAAATCTAATATTTGTTCTTTTGTTTTCTCATGTCCTATTAGTTTCATGCTAAAAAATATAGACTAAAATTAAGATTTTT
>JALSSG010000077.1 GCA_026984355.1 Hydrogenothermaceae bacterium | reverse complement strand
GTGTTCTACTATTAGATATGATTCAAAGTAAACAACTCTTTCTATATCTCTTGACGTTAATCCTAATAAACTTCCTATTTTAGATGGAGTTGATTTCAAATACCATATATGTGCAACAGGAGATGCCAGTTCTATATGTCCAAATCTTTCCCTTCTAACATCTGACCTTGTTACTTCAACTCCACATCTATCACAAACAGTACCCTCATATTTTTTCTTTTTATACTTACCACATAGACATTCATAATCTTTTACAGGTCCAAATATTCTTGCACAAAAGAGACCATCTTTTTCTGGTTTTAATGTTCTATAATTTAGAGTTTCTGGTTTTTTAACTTCTCCATGAGACCATGATTTAATAGTTTCTGGAGATGCCAGGTTTAATTGTAAACTTTCAAATGGTTTTATGCCTTTTGCTTTATTAATTAGTCTTTTATCCAATGTTATTACCTCCTAAATAATTTTGGAGCACTAAATAGATGATTCTGGTTTTTTACTCTTAGATACAATATCAACCTGATCACAAGGCTGTGCTCCATCTTTTTGTTTACATTTTACATCTAAAGCAAGAGCTTTTAACTCTCTAACAAGAACTTTAAATGATTCAGGTATTCCAATATCATAGTAGTATTTACCTTTTATTATTGATTCATAAACTCTTTTTCTTCCTTCTATATCGTCTGATTTTACAGTTAACATTTCTTGCAAGCAGTAAGCAGCTCCATGAGCTTCAAGTGCCCAAACTTCCATTTCACCTAATCTTTGACCACCAAATTGTGCTCTACCACCAAGAGGCTGTTGAGTAATGAGAGAGTAAGGTCCTGTAGAACGTGCATGTATTTTATCATCAACCATATGAATAAGTTTCAGCATATACATATAACCAACTGTTACTTCAAAATCAAACGGTTCTCCTGTTCTACCATCTATCAGCTTTACTTTTCCAGTTTCTTTTATACCTGCCTTTTCTAACATCTGTTTTATATCTTCTTCTGTTGCTCCTTCAAAAACAGGTGTTTTGATAGGTATACCTATCTTTGTTAAATCTTTTATCACATCTTTTAAGGCTTCTTCATCTAGCTCTTTTAGGAACTGCTCTAACTCTTTTAGTTCTTCTTTTCTAAGTTTTCCTTCAAAACCTCCTATGTCTGTAGCTATTGAGTAGTATTCAAGTATTTTTTTGATAATAGCATCTTTGCTATTTAACTTTTTAAGCTCTTCTCCAAGCTTTTCTCCAAGTTTTTTAGCTGCAAAACCAACATGAGTTTCAAGTATTTGTCCAACATTCATACGTGAAGGAACACCAAGTGGATTAAGTACAATATCTACAGGAGTACCATCTTCCATAAATGGCATATCTTCTTCTGGAAGAACTACAGAAATTACACCTTTATTCCCGTGTCTTCCAGCCATTTTATCTCCAACCTGAATTTTACGTTTTTGAGCTATGTAAACTTTTACGAGTTCATTTACTCCAGGTTTTAAATCTGAACCTTTTTCAACCGTTTCTCTTCTTTTATCATAAAGATTTTCCCAAAGCTGAATCTGCATTTTTGCTCTATTTACTATATCTTCAATCTGCTTTGCAAGTTTTTTATCTTTTATAAATCTCGAAGGCTTAACTATTATAAACTTGATTACTTGTTCTACTTTATCTTCTGTTATTTTTTCACCAGCTTTTAGTACTATTACATTTTTTACACCTACATCCTGTGCAACTTCTTTTCCAAGTATTAGCTCTTTAATAAGCTTATCTCTTCTTTCTAATATAAATCTTTTCTTTTCTTCCAGCTCTTTTTCCAATTGTTGGATTTCTTCTTCTATAAGTTTTTCAAGGTACCTATTTTTTCTTTCTGAAGGTCTTTTCCTTGCAAATACCTGTACATCAACAACTATACCTTCAACTCCAGCAGGAACTCTAACAGATGAGTCTTTTACATCACTTGCTTTCTCTCCAAATATTGCAAGAAGCAGTTTTTCCTCAGGTGTAGGTTGTGTTTCTCCTTTTGGAGTTACCTTTCCAACGAGAATATCTCCAGGTTTCACGTAAGCACCTACCCTGACAATCCCATGCTCATCAAGATTTGCTAAAGCTCTTTCTGACACGCCAGGAATATTTCTAGTTATTTCTTCTGGACCTAATTTTGTTTCTCTTGCTTCTGCTTCAAATTCTTCAATATGTATGGAAGTATAAACATCATCTTTTATTAGTCTTTCTGAAATAACTATAGCGTCCTCAAAGTTATAACCTCTCCACGGCATAAATGCTACTAATACGTTTTTTCCAAGTGCTAACTCTCCCTTATAATTTGAATGTCCATCAGCAATAATAGCTCCTTTTTCTACTATGTCTCCTCTTCTTACAAGTGGACGCTGATTAATACATGTTGATTGATTAGAACCTTTAAATTTTGTCAGTCTATATTCGTCTATACCTATATCTAAAGGGTCATTCTCATTTATTTCATCTTCATTTACTTTGATTACAATCCTATCACTTGATACAGATTCAACAACTCCACCTCTTTGAGCTACAACTGCGGAACCACTATGTTTAGCTACTATCCTTTCCATACCTGTTCCAACTAATGGATACTCAGTTTTTAGTAATGGAACTGCCTGTCTTTGCATATTTGAACCCATAAGTGCCCTATTTGCATCGTCATGTTCCAGGAATGGGATTAAAGATGCTGATACTGAGACAACCTGTTTAGGAGATACATCCATATAATCTACTTCTTCTGGATTTACAAGTCTTATATCTCCTTTAGCTCTAGCAAGAATTTTATCTCCAGTGAAATTACCTTCTTCATCTATTGGAGCATTTGCCTGTGCAATAACATATTTTTCTTCATCATAAGCTGCAAGATATTCAATTTCATTTGTAACTTTACCATTTTTAACTTTCCTGTATGGCGTAACAAGAAATCCGAATTCGTTAATAGTACTATAAACTGTCATAGAAGATATAAGTCCTATGTTTTGACCTTCTGGTGTTTCTATCGGACATACTCTTCCATAGTGAGATGGATGAACGTCCCTTATTTCAAATTTTGCACTCTCTCTTGTTAAACCACCAGGTCCTAAAGCTGACAGCCTTCTTTTGTGTGTAAGTTCTGCTAATGGATTAGCCTGATCCATGTACTGGGATAATTGTCCACCTTTTAGAAATTCTAATATAGAACCTGTAATATATCTTGGGTTAATAAGGTCTGAAGGTTTAAGAGTAGGGTCTTCTACATCCACAGTAGCTACTCTATCTTTAAAGGCTTTACTCATTCTTATAATTCCAAGTCTAGCTTGATTTTCTAAAAGTTCTCCTACAGGCCTTACCCTTCTATTACCCAAGTGAGCTATATCATCTACTTCTTTTTTCCCTAATCTTAGCTCTAACAAGTATTTAACAATAGCTATAACATCTGGTAAAAGAATAAATCTAGCTTCATCATCCAAATATTCCTTTACTTTTATTTCTTTAAAGGATATAGACTTTAGTTTTTCTATTACTGATTCATCTATCTTTGTTCCAGCTTTCAAAATCTCTTTGCCTACTTTTACATCTTCATCTAAAGCTAAAGGTGGGTATTTTTCTAAGAGATTATCAAGGTCTAAAGGTTTAATAACTTTTGGGATGTTGTGAACTTTATTATTTATTTTTACTCTACCAACTCTTGATAAATCAAATCTTTCATGGTCATAGAACAACTGATTAAATAGCTCTTTGGCTCTTCTGAGGAACGCTTTAGGATCCATAACGGCTGTATCAGTAGGTCTCATCTTTCTATATATATCAACTAAGGCCGCATCTCTAAAAGTAAACGAAGACCTTATTTGAGGCTGATCCTTCTTTAATGTTTCTAT
>JALSSG010000076.1 GCA_026984355.1 Hydrogenothermaceae bacterium | reverse complement strand
TTCACCTACTGGAACGCCTTGAGCTTTATATATGAGTATATCTGCCGCCTGTAATATTGGATATCCAAAAAATCCGTATGTATCTATTTCTTTTCCTATATCTCCTTCTGATATGTTTTTAATAATATGATTTATATATTCTTCTTTTATTCCTAACTTTAGAAGTTCATTTTTTAGATATTTAAAATCTATCTCTCTTTTGTGATAAAAAGCGTGATGGAAAATTTCTCTTAATAAATCCTCGTTTACTTTAATCTGTTTTCCATAGAGGAAGTCTCTTATGTACTGATAAAAAAGATTAAATTTCATATCTTTGTAAGTTGGATTTAGTTCAAGCCAGCTTTTTGGGGTAAACATACCAAACAGCAAAGCAAGTTCTGCATGCTCTTTTACTCCTGATTGAATAAATAAGGTTGATTTTTCTGGGTCTATTCCTGTTGATAACCAGTCTATCATTAGTTGCCTTATGTTATCTTTTAAATCAGAAGTGTCTTTGTATTTATTGGTTAAAGCATGCCAGTCTGCTATAAAGAAGAAACAATCATGTTCCTGTTGTAGTTTTAACCAGTTTTTTATTACTCCAAAGTAATGTCCTAAATGGAGTTTTCCTGTTGGTCTCATTCCGCTTACAATTCTCATTTTAAGAATTAATCCTCCATAAAATTAGTAATACTTAATATTTTAATCTGTGTTGTAGAGTTGACGATAACTTTTTTTAGTTTGCAAATTTATAATATAACGTGATATTTATGGAGGTATAGTATGAAGAAACTTATAACTTCAGGTCTTTTAATACTTGGACTAACCAACACTTATGCTGCAGTTCCACCTGAGGTAAAAGCAGACTATACTCCACCAAAGGCAAGTGTAGGATATGGAAAGACTGTTTTTGAAAGTGCAAATCAATACTGTATGCACTGCCATTATGATTTGCATGACACATGGTCTAAGTCAATGCATGGAAATTCATGGAAGGACCCAATCTTCCAAAAGTTGTATCAGGCATTTTTAAAATATATGGTAAGTAATAAGTTAGGTAAATCTGGTCCTACAGGTACATTTACTATAAACACTGCGAAAAATGTAGGTAAAGTTTGTTTAGGGTGTCATGCTCCGAATGCTCTTTATTCTAAAGATTTTAAATTAGAGATAGAAGAAGTTTCTGAAGCTGGACAGGAAGAAAACTTATTTTCTTCTTTTAATCCTGCATTGGAAACTGTTTTATACGCAAAAAATACCTCTAATGGTAAGACCTATAAGATTACTTATCACATAGGTCATGAAAATAACAGAGAAGGAATAAATTGTGCTATGTGTCATAGTATAGAGCAGATTAAGATGGCACATCCAGGGGACAAATATATCTTATCTTCTCCTATAAAAGCAGGTCCTATAGGACCAGTTATATTTGAAGCAGGAACACAATTAGAGTTTGAAAATGAAAAGCATAGGAATGCCTTTTTTAAAATTGTTGGACCTGAAATATACCAAGACTATGGAGATACAAGGAATTCTCAAAAGGTTAGAGATGGAAGGTTTAGATTAAAACCTATACCTTTAGATGGTTCTGATGGTAAAACGCATTATGCAGGAGGACCTTACTACGGACCTTATGGTATAACTGCGACTGAGAATATAGCTGATGATGATGATACTGACCGTATGTATATAGCAGATACATCTGGATATAAGGTTCCTGAAAATCACTATAATGAGTATGCAAAAACGTTATGTTTATCCTGTCATCAAAGGTCTTCAGGTACGATAGATAAAAATCCTGACAACGAATTAAAAATGTTTATGGAACTCTGTACTACTTTTAATGCAATAGACCAAAATCCACACTCAACAGATTACACCCCAAAGTGTACAAAATGTCATATGGAAGCAAGAAAAGGTATACTCATAAATAAATGGAAAAAAGAAAATGAACCATGGGATATTGATAAAATACCAACAGAAGGTATCAAAGAGATAATGCAAGCAGGAATTTTTCATAGTCATAGATTTGAAGGTGCATCTTCACCTGAAAAAGTAGCTTCTGGAATGGAAGTAAAAATAACAGACTTATATGTGGAAAATGGGAAAGTAAAAGTTAAATACTATATAAAAAATAAAACAGCTCATATGTTTCCTGGAGCACATCCTATGAGAAGAGTAATTACCATACTAAAGGTGTATGACAAAGATGGAAATCCATTAAAATTACTGTCAGCTACAGGAAAAACAGAATTTCAGGATGTAGTATATACATATAAGAAAGATAGTTTTGCTAAGGAAATAAAGGTAGAGGTTAAAAAGAGAGATAAGCAAGTTGAGTTTTTAGGGAAAGTTAAGGATATAAACGGTGAGGTTTGCTCTCAGTGGATAGATTTTGATATTAATTCTAAAACTGGAACTAAAAAAATTATAGATGAATGTGAAAAAACTTTATATAGATTTGCAAGAGTTTATGGAAGAGAACTATTGGATATAAATACTCAAACTATAAAACCAGGATTTGCTGCTAATACAGCAAGAGATAACAGACTAACTCCCAATGAGGTAGAGATTTACGAAGTTGAGTTTGAGCTTCCTGAAAACGTTAATACAAGGGATATTAAAGCAGAACTTAGAGCGTATTATCATAAAGTTGGTGCTACTGGTATGATTCCTTTAACAAAAGACCAGTGGATAGATTTATCAGCAGCACAATCACAAAAGCTACCTATTTATAAAACAGGAGAAGATATAAAAAGTATAGATAGTGGAAGTGGTTGTGTGTTAGGTAGTAGATATTTTGACGTTGGAATAATTTCTCTATTGTTGAGTATTTTTGCCCTTTTTATAGTTAGAAGGATTAAATGATTTTAGGGGGGTTAGTCCCCCTTTAAAAACTCTCTTTCTAAAATAGCTTCTATGGTTATTCTTCTTATTATTCCAAGAGCTGTATTTTCATAAATTACAGGAAGTTCATCTAAACCATATTTGTTCATAAGCCTTAAAGCCTTAGTAAGACTATCAAAAGGAGAAACGTATACTTTTATAGGTTCAGCCACGTCTTCCACTTTTATTTTTGTAAGTTCTTCTTGAGGAATATTTTTGAATTTAGATATATCGAGTATATAGATTTTTCCATCTTTTCCCAGAACTGGGTATATTCTAAGATGATAAAAAGGATAATAATAGGTAAAAACTTCATATAAAGTTTGTTCTGGTAATAAAGGTTTTACTGTAATAAGAAAATGTTGAACTTTGTATTTTGATAATATATAGGCAATCTTTGTCTGTTCATAACTTCTTTTTGATGCCTGTTTCAAAAAAAGACCTATTAATCCGTACCATATACCGTTTAAAAAATTCCCACTAAAAAAAGATAACAATCCAATGAAAATTAAAAAATAAGCAAATATTGTTCCTGTAGTTGAACTTACTTTTGTTGCAGTTATAAGGTCTTTTTTTGACCAGATTAATGCTCTTAGAATTCTTCCACCGTCAAGAGGAAATGCTGGAACAAGATTGAAAACAGCTATTATGAAATTTACCAGCATCAGATAATTTATAACACCGTTAATAATATCATCTACAGGATAAACAAGGGCAAGAATTAGGAAAAAAACTCCTATGAGGAAACTCGCTATAGGACCTGCTATAGCTATTAAAAATTCTGCTTTAGGACTTGGAGCATCTTCCTCTATCATAGCTACTCCACCAAAAATAAAAAGGTCTATCTCCTTAACGCTTAAGCCAAATTTTAAAGCTACTAAAGAGTGGGCAAGTTCATGCAGTAAAACAGATAAAAAAAGCAGTACTGCAGAAAATGCTCCTATAATCCAGTAAACCATTTGAGAATAATCTGGATATGCATATGGAAAATAGCCTTTTGCAAGTACAAAAGTTATAAGAAAAAATACGATAAACCAGCTATAGTCTAAGTT
>JALSSG010000075.1 GCA_026984355.1 Hydrogenothermaceae bacterium | reverse complement strand
TTCATAACAAACTCTTACATATGTATCTTTTTCAATATCTTTTACAACACATCCAATGCATATTCCAAATCCACAGGCCATTCTGCTTTCTAATGATACATAACAGGGAACATTTATTTTTTTTGCGATGTTAACTACAGCTTTCATCATACCATGAGGTCCACATACTGCTAAAGCTGTGTTTGGTTTTTCCTTTGCAAGTTCTTCTAAATCCTGGGTTATAAGTCCTTTTTTACCATAGCTTCCATCTTCTGTGTATATGATGACATCAAATCCATTTTCTTCTATCCAATCTAACATTGATAACTGTTCTTTTCTTCTCACTCCATAAAGAGCTTTAAAAGATTTTCCTTTTGCCCTTAGGTGTTTCATAAATAAAGATAATCCTGCAAAACCAATTCCACCACCAACTATAACATAATGGTCGTAATCTTCAGGAAAAAAATTATTTCCTAAAGGTGCTAAAACTTCTATATATTCTCCAGGTTTTTTTTCTGTAAGTAGCTTTGTACCTTTGCCGTAAACATCATAATAAAACCATAGTTGATTATCTACAACATCAGCAACAGCAAATGCCCTTCTAAGTAAAGGGTCATACTGATAAGATAGAGATGGGCGAAGCATTGCAAATGATGCAGGTTTTATATACGGAACAAGTTCTGGAGCTTTTATTTTCATTAGCCAGGTTCTACCAGAAATGAACTTATTTTCTACAATTTCATAGGAATTATCTTTAATAGTCATAAACACACCTTATAAAAGTGAAATTTTTTGTTTTCTGATATAATTTTAAATTATTTTGTATTAAGTTTTAATAGCTTTTTAGGAGGCTAAACATGCTCAAATATGATGTTCTAATTGTTGGTGCAGGTGGTGGGGGATTAATGGCTGCTTTAGAAGCAAGTAAAGCAAAAGATGTAAAAGTAGGAGTAATAACAAAAGTATATCCAACAAGGTCTCATACAGGTGCAGCTCAAGGTGGTATAAATGCTGCTCTTGCAAATGTAGACCCATCAGATAGTCCAGAAGTTCATGCCTTTGATACTGTAAAAGGTAGTGATTACCTTGGAGACCAAGATGCAATAGAGTTTATGTGTTATGAAGCTCCAAAGAGAATATATGAACTAGAACATTTAGGTGTTCCATTTTCAAGGCTCCCAGATGGAAGAATAGCTCAGAGACCTTTTGGTGGAGCAGGTTTTCCAAGGACATGTTATGCAGCAGATAAAACAGGACACGTTATGCTTCACACATTATATGAGCAGTGCCTTAAAAATGATGTGGAATTTCTTAATGAGTGGTATGTACATGAGCTGATTGTTGATAATAACGAAGTAAAAGGTGTAATAGCTATAGACATTAGAAATGGTGAAGTACACGCTATACAGACTAAAGCTGTAATATTTGCTACAGGTGGTTATGCAAGAGTTTACTGGGTAAGGAACTCAAATGC
Organism: Hydrogenothermaceae bacterium; assembly: GCA_026984355.1. Taxonomy (GTDB): domain Bacteria; phylum Aquificota; class Aquificia; order Aquificales; family Hydrogenothermaceae; genus JAADDZ01. The sequence goes on along the minus strand of JALSSG010000075.1, from coordinate 2,497 downwards.
TATAGGTTCTACAGGAGATGGAATAGCTCTATGTTATAGAGCAGGTATACCTCTTAAAGATATGGAGTTTATGCAGTTTCACCCTACGGGATTGAGGTCTACTGGAATTCTTGTTACCGAAGGAGCAAGAGGAGAAGGTGGTTATCTTATAAATAATCAAGGTGAGAGATTTATGGAAAGATATGCTCCAGAAAAAATGGAGCTTGCTCCAAGAGATTTAGTAGCAAGAGCTATTGAAACGGAAATATTAGAAGGTAGAGGCTGGGGAGAAGGTATGTATGCTTATGTGCACCTTGATTTAAGACATCTTGGAGCAGAAAAAATAAAACAACGACTACCGCAAATAAGAATGTTAGCTATAGATTTTGAAGGAGTAGACCCTATAGAAGAACCTATTCCTGTAAGACCTACAGCCCACTATTCAATGGGAGGTATTCACGTAACAGACTATAAAACCAGTGTATCTACAGTAGAAGGTGTATATGCAGTAGGAGAATGTGCCTGTGTATCTGTACATGGTGCAAATAGATTAGGAGGAAACTCTCTTCTTGATATTGTAGTATTTGGTAAGCCAGCAGGAGCTGCTGCTGTTGAGTATGCAAGAAACAAACCTGAAGATAAAACCTTTAATCTGAAAGCAGAGGAAGAAAGAGCAAGAAAAGAAATAGAGGAACTTTTAAAGAAAGAAAGTAAAGAAACTATAGGTACAATCAGAACTGAGATGGCTCAAACTATGTGGGATAAAGTAGGTATTTTTAGAGAAGAAAAACCAATGCAGGAAGCCTTAGAAAAGATAAAAGAACTAAAAGAAAGATATAAAAACAATCTTGCTCCTGGAGATAGTGGAAAATTATTTAACACTGCACTAATTAACTATCTTGAATTAGGAAATCTATTGGATATTGCAGAAGTTATAGCAACAACAGCTATTCTTAGAAAAGAAAGTAGAGGAGCTCATGCAAGAAGAGATTATCCAAAAAGAGATGACGAAAATTTCTTAAAACATAGTTTAACTTACTATACAGAAGATGGTCCTAAAGTAGAATATATAGATGTTAAAATCACAAAGTGGCAACCACAGGAGAGAAAATACTAATATTTATGGGGCTATAAGCCCCTTTTTATATTTTTTTTACAGAATATTTATCCTCTTTTCCCTCATAAAAGAGAATAATTTCAAATTCGCTTAATTCATTTAGCAATGATAACATCTTTTCATCACAGACTTTTATATGTTTTCTATTATTTGACAAATTAACAATGCAGTCAGAAAGGGTTTCTGTACTAAACACTGCACTATCAGTTTTCCATATTCTCTCTACGATGCCCATAGTAGGATGTTCCTGGACTTCAATAGGAAACATAGATATAAGCTGATTAGGAGTTATATTTATTTCTATGTGTGTAGGTACATTTCTTATGAGTTTAAACATCTTCCTGACTTTAAAAATTACTTAAGATATTAATTCTATAACAGATTTTTTATAAAAATAAAAGGGTAGCCTGATAGGCCACCCTGATTTATTATTCAAGAGCTTCAGCAACTTTTCCAACAAGTTCTTCTGAAGGTTTGAGAGTTTTCTTACCAGGTTCCCATTTGGCTGGGCAAGCTTCTTCTGGATGAGACATAAGATAAACATTAGCTTCCATTTTTCTTAATAGTTCGTCTGCATTTCTTCCTACATTATAGAAGTTAACTTCAGAACCTACGAGTTTACCTTCTGGATTAATGATAAATGTACCTCTTAATGCAAGTCCTGTTTCTTCGTCATATACTCCAAACATTCTTGAAATTTTTCCAGTTGGATCAGCACCCATTGGATATTTTACATTTGCAAGTAATTTTTCATCCCTATGCCATGCAAGATGAACAAATTTTGTATCTGTAGAAACAGAAACAACTTCACATCCAAGTTCTTTTAATTTTGGGTAAACTTCTGCAAGGTCTGCTAACTCTGTAGGACATACAAATGTAAAGTCTGCTGGATAGAAAAATAGAATTGTCCATTTGTTTTCTCTTTTAGCATCTGCAAGAGAAAATTTACCAAATTTACCTGTTTCTGGGTCGTATGTTTCCATTTCAAACTCAGGAACTTCCATTCCTACTCTGCATACTTCTGACATGACTAATCACCTCCATAGTTTATTTTTATTTACTATTAATGATAACAGTTATTATTTAGAAATTTAAATGATTTATGTCATAATAAACAAAAATATCTAACTATGAATAATTATATCATCTATAATAAAATCAATTCCAATATTATTATTCCACTTACTTACTTTTGGTGTATAGACTACATCTACTTTTGTTCCTACAGAGAGTTTTTTGATATACTTTGCTGCACCCCACCAAAGGCCTGGAAAAGCCTTTGTATCTTCTCTAAACCAGAATTTTAGATGTTGTTGATTATTGCCTATTGTCATAAAATCTTCTATTAAAACCTCTTTTGCTAAAAATTTAGGGAAAGGATTTTTTTCTCCAAAAGGTTCA
>JALSSG010000074.1 GCA_026984355.1 Hydrogenothermaceae bacterium | reverse complement strand
TTTTTAAAGGCACTATAGTTGTAAGGGGGAAAGGAAAAGGTATTGTTTTTGCTACTGGGAAATATACCCAAATTGGAAAAATAGCTGAAAAAGTAAAAGAAAAATCTCCAGAAACACCTTTACAGAAAGCTTTAAAATCTTTTTCAAAAAAATGGCTGGTTATTCTTATTGCTGTTTTAGTTTTTATATTTTCTATTGGTGTTTTACAGGGAAGAGACCTATATACTCTGTTTCTTTTGATTGTCTCAGAGCTTGTTTCTGCTGTACCTGAAGGCCTTCCTCTTGTTGTGACATTTATACTGGTTATTGGTGCTATGAAGCTAGCAAAGAAAAAAACTCTTACAAAATATCTGCCTGCAGTGGAAACACTCGGTAGTGCTACCTTTATAGTTTCAGATAAAACTGGAACAATTACAGAAGGAAAACTACAGGTTAAAGATTACTATGCTTTAGACGAGGAAAAATTATTTTTAGCTTCTGCTCTTTGTAATGATGCTTATGAAGAGAAAGGAGACCCGCTGGAAGTGGCCATTTTAAAATGGTTAGAAAGTCAAAATTTTGACTGGAAGTCTGTAAGAGATAAGCACCCAAGGCTGTGGGAACATCCTTTTGATACAAAGTTAAGACTTATGGCTACTGTAAATAAAGTTGGTGATGAAAATATTCTCTTTATAAAAGGTGCTTTAGAAAGTTTAGAAAAACTTACAGATGAAGACATATCTGATTTTAGAAAGGTACACGATAAAATGGCTGAAAATGGTTTAAGAGTTATAGCTGTAGGATGGGCAAAAGTAGAAAATTTCCCTGTAGATATAAACAAAATAAAAATAAAACTTGTAGGGCTTATAGGTTTTTTAGACCCTCCAAAAAAGGGAGTAAAACAGGCAGTAGAAACGGCAAGAAAAGCTGGAATTAGAGTTGTTATGGTAACAGGTGATAATATTAAAACAGCTGTAGCTATCGCTAAAATGGTTGGAATTTATAAAAAAGGTGATTTTTCTCTACTTGGAAAGCAGATAGAAAAATACACAGAAGAAGAACTTTATAACATTCTAAAAAGAACTTCTGTAATAGCGAGGGCTACTCCAGAAAACAAGTATAAAGTTGTCAAAACACTTCAAAGGAATCAGGAAATTGTAGTTGTTACTGGAGATGGGGTAAATGATGTTCCTGCATTGAAAGTTGCTGATTTAGGTATAGCTATGGGAGATGGTACAGAAGCTGCTAAAGAAGTAGCTAAGATGATAATAACAGATAATAATCTAAGTGTAATTGTAGATGCTGTCAGATATGGTAGGACTATAGCTCTTAACTTAAGAAGAACAATTTACTATTTAATGTCCTGTAGCTTTGGAGAGATAGGTTTAATATCTTCAGCTTTTATTCTTAACTATCCTATACCACTACATCCTATACAGATACTATGGATTAATGTTGTTACTGAAGGAGTACAGGATAAGACTTTTGCTTTTAACAAAGAAGATAAGGATGTTATGAAAGAAAAACCACAAAGACCAGAAAAAGTATTTTTTGATAAAAAACAGATTTTTGATATTTTACTTACTGCTGGATTTATGACACTTATAACTCTTAGTGTATTTTTATATGTACTGAAAACTTCTTCTTTAAAACATGCGATAACAATATCTTTTACAACATTAATAGTTAGCCAGTGGCTAAATGGTATTCAGTCTATAAAATCTACTCCATTTTTTTATAAACCTTTAACAAGTTTTATAGTAAACCCTTATATGTATATAGGAATACTTATTGGACTTAGTTTACAACTATTTATGACCTATCTTTTTCCACAGTTTTTACATATAGTTCCTTTAAGTTTTAAGGAATGGGCTATAGTTTTGTTTGCCTCTTTAGGTTTTTTCTTTTTACTAGAATTTAAAAAGTGGATAGAATTTTTCCTAAAGCGTAAAAAATCATAAAATTTATTGTACATAGGACATAATATAAGAGGCTATAGAAAAGTAGTTGGAGAAAAAGATGTATATGGGAGTTAATGTAGGAAACGATAATTTATTAATTGTTACTATTATGGACGAAAATAGGGTAGTTCAATCTATTAACAAGTTCTGGAAAGAAGGGTTTTTATGGTTTGTTGAACATACAAATCCAAAGATAATATCTATGGATGCGGCAATAATACTTAACAGGCATATGACACAGGCAGAAGCTCAGCTTCAAGTGTTTGAAAGAAAAAATCCTAAAATTGTTCCACCAAGAGTAAGACTTGCCACGGAATTAACTCAGATTTTAAGAGAAAATTATCATTTTGAAATAGCCAATGAAGATACAGTAAATGATAAATCAAAAAAATTGGTAGCAAGAACTTTTCCAGATGCTTTTTATAAAAAATTTATAAGAAGAGAACTTCTGCCTCCAGATACAAGAGAAGGTCTTGAACAAAGACTATATAATCTTCCAAAAACGGGAGTTGTTTATAAAAAGGAAGTGTTAGAAGAAAGTGATAAAAAATTTTTAAGAAGAAGGTTAAGCAGTATAATATGTGCTTTTTGTTCTTATTCTATAGATAAGGGAACTATAGAGATTTATGGTGATAAAGAAGAAGAGCAGATAATTATTCCAAAATACAAATTTGTACCTAAAAAAGATAGATATGTTCTGCAAGAAAATACTTAGAGAATTAGCATTGCATCTCCATAGCTAAAAAATCTATATCTTTTTTTAACCGCTTCTTTGTATGCTTTTAGGATAAATTCTCTGTCTGCAAAAGCAGAAACTAAAAGTAATAAAGAAGATTTAGGTAAATGAAAATTTGTTATTAATTTATCCACAAGTTTAAACTCAAAAGGTGGATATATAAATAGATTGCTAAAGCCTTCTGCTTTATTATTTCTAGCAAATGTTTCAAGGGTTCTTACAACTGTGGTTCCTACAGCTACTATGTTTCTTCCTTTTTCTTTTGTTTCTTTTATCAAATCTATAGTGGTTTTTGGTATCTGATAAAATTCCTCATGCATTTTGTGTTTTGTTATATCTTCTGTAGTTATAGGCTTAAATGTTCCTATTCCTACGTGAAGCGTTATATATGCAGTTTTTACTCCTTTTTCCTCCAATTCTTGTAAAAGTTCTTTAGTAAAATGAAGTCCTGCTGTTGGTGCTGCTACTGCTCCTTCTTTTTTTGCAAATACAGTTTGATATAGATTTTTATCTTTTTCCTCTGGTTCTCTTTCTATATAAGGTGGTAGAGGTATCTGACCGTATTTGTTGATTTTTTCTTTTAAATTTTCAGTAAAAAACTCTATTACAGCTTTTCCATCTTTATCTTTTTCTATAAGTTTTGCGTAAAAATCCTTACCAAATATAATTTTATTTCCTACTTTTAATCTTTTTAAGTTTCTAATAAGAACTGACCATATGTTTTCTTTTTCTAACGGATTTAGCAGGAATACTTCTATTTTAGCTCCTGTTTCTTTCTTACCTATAAGTCTTGCTGGTATAACCTTGGTATCATTTAAAACCAGAAGGTCTCCTTCTTCTAAATAGTTTTTTATATCTTTAAAGATTTTGTGTTTTATAGTTTTTTTATATCTATCTAAAACCATTAATTTACATTGGTCTCTTGGTTCAACAGGATACTTTGCTATAAGTTCTTTAGGTAGATTATAATCATAATCTGACAGTTTATACATTAACACCTGATATTTTTGTTTTTTTCACTTCAACAAAATATATATAAGCCTATGCTAAAATCAAATTTTAAAAGTGAATTCCTAAACTCCAGAAAATCCCTGATGCAGAGACTTTTTTTACATCATCAGCCATTTTGTACTTTTCTACTCTATATCCAAACTCACCAAATATATTTTTGTAGTTCATTCTTATTGAATCTATAATATCAAACAGATATTCATTGCCATTTGTGTATCCCTGTGCTTCTAATATAATTTCTGCTCTTAGTTCTTGATGAACAGGTAGA
>JALSSG010000073.1 GCA_026984355.1 Hydrogenothermaceae bacterium | reverse complement strand
CAGCATTGCTTTTTTAATTGGATATGGAGCAACTCTTGTTAATCCTTATCTTACAGTTCAAATTCTTAGAAACCTTGTAGAAGAAGATAAAAAGTTTGATATCTCTTTTGAAGAAGCATTAGAAAGATATAGGAAAGCTGTAAACGAGGGACTCTTAAAGATAATGTCAAAGATGGGAATAGCAACGATAAAAAGTTATAGAGGTTCTGCACTTTTTGAAGCATTAGGAATAAGTAAAGAAGTTATTGACAAATATTTCCCGGGAACACCATCAAAACTTGGTGGTATAGGACTAAAGCAGATAGCACAGGAAGTACTACTTAGATTTAACAAAGCATTTTTTGAAGAAAACAAAAAACTTCCTGTCCTTGGAGAATACAGATTTAGAAAAGGTGGAGAATTTCATTCATGGAATCCTAATGCATTAAATGCATTACATAAAGCTGTTAGAGGAGAAAGCTGGGAAGAGTACAAAAAATTCTCAGAAAATGCTTATCTTGAAAAACCTGTTAATGTAAGAGACCTATTTGAAATACAAAGTGATAGACCTCCAATTCCTGTTGAAGAAGTAGAACCTGTTGAAAACATAATGAAAAGATTTGTTGGTGCTGGTATGTCTTTAGGAGCGTTAAGCAGAGAAGCTCATGAAACTATAGCTGAAGCGATGAATACAGTAGGAGGGAAATCAAACTCTGGAGAAGGTGGAGAAGACCCAGCAAGGTATGGAACTATCAAAAATTCAAAAATAAAACAGGTTGCTTCTGGTAGATTTGGAGTAACACCTGAATACTTAAATAGTGCAGAAGAAATAGAAATAAAAATAGCACAGGGAGCAAAACCAGGAGAAGGAGGACAACTTCCAGGAAAAAAAGTAGATACATATATAGCATTTCTCAGACACTCCAAACCTGGAGTAACACTTATATCCCCACCTCCACACCACGACATATATTCCATAGAAGACCTTGCTCAGCTTATTTATGACTTAAAAATGATAAATCCAAAAGCAAAAGTTATAGTGAAACTCGTATCAGAAAGTGGAATAGGAACTATAGCATCTGGTGTAGCCAAGGCATTTGCAGATGTTATCCATATATCAGGTCATGATGGTGGAACAGGAGCTTCACCACTTATATCCATAAAACATGCTGGAACAGTATGGGAACTTGGATTATCTGAAGTACAGCAGGTCTTAATTGAAAACGACCTTAGAGGTAGAGTAAAACTTAGAGTAGATGGTGGTATCAAAAATGGAAGAGATATAATAATGGGAGCTTTACTTGGTGCGGAAGAATTTGGTTTTGGAACAGCCCTTATGATAGCAGAAGGATGCGTAATGGCAAGACAATGCCATCTAAATACATGCCCTGTTGGAATAACAACACAGGATAAAAGATTAAGAGAAAGATTTAAAGGAACACCAGAACATGTAATTCGTTATCTTGAATACGTAGCTACAGAAGTTAGACAGTACCTTGCAGATATGGGATATAGAAGTTTAGATGAAATAATCGGTAGAGTTGACTTATTAAAACCTAAAATCCCTACAGACCACTTTAAAGCAAAATTTGTAGATGTATCTCATATATTAAAAACCCCAGATACAGAAAATAAAAAAGCTATTAAATCAGTACAGGAAAGAAATGACCCACCTGGAGTATGTTTTGACCAGGAAATTTTAAAAGATGCTTTACCTGCTATAGAAAAAGATGAAAACTTCTCAGGATTTTATGTTATAAGAAATACATATAGAACTGTAGGAGCAAGAGTTGCCCACGAAATAGCTAAAAGATATGGAGATAAAGGTCTTAGAAACGGAAAAATAGAACTAAACTTTAGGGGAACAGCTGGACAAAGTTTTGGAGCATTTTGTGTAAAAGGTCTAACATTAGCGTTAACAGGACAGGCAAATGATTATGTTGGAAAAGGTATGAATGGAGGAATGATAATAATAAAACCTCCAAAAGAATTTAAAGGAAAAAGCCATGAAAATGTAATAGCTGGTAATACACTTTTATATGGAGCTACAGGAGGACAGGTATTCATATCTGGTATTGTAGGAGAGAGATTTGCAGTTAGAAATAGTGGTGCTATAGCTGTGGTAGAAGGAACAGGAGACCACTGCTGTGAGTATATGACAGACGGAACTGTTATGGTTCTTGGTAAAACAGGAATAAACTTTGGTGCTGGTATGACTGGTGGAGTTGCATATGTATATGACCCAGAAGGAGAAATAGAGAAAAAATTAAACAGCTCCTATGTATTCATAGACGAAATTGATGAAGAGGATATCCAGACTATAGAGGTCTTATTAAGTAAACATATCGCTTATACAGAAAGTCAGATAGCAAAACAAATTCAGAAAAACTTAAAACAAGAGATAGAAAACTTTGTAAAGATAACTCCTATAGAAACAAGAAAAAGAATGCTAGAAACTGACGAAGCTAAAGTTGAAAAAGAATGAAAAAAATATACTTCCTTTTTCCTATTTTTTACACAATTTTTTTCTTTTCCTATTCATTTGGTTGGAAACCACCTGAAGATTTTGTAAAAGCTTATGTGATAAAAGTTATTGATGGCGACACAATTATAGTTAAAATACCAAAAACTACATTTAATAATAGAAAAACCTTAAGAAACCTAAAATTTACAGTCAGACTTATAGGTATTGATACTCCAGAAAGTAAACTAAATAAAAGAGCAAAACTTCAGGCACAAAGAACCAAAAATGATATAGAAACTATAATTAATCTTGGAAAATTAGCATATAAATTTACAGAAAGTTTAGTTCCAAAAGGAAGTAAAATTTTTTTAGAATTTGACATACAGCCTCAAGATAAATATGGAAGACTTTTAGCTTATGTATGGCTTCCTGATGGAAGAATGGTGAATAAGGAAATCATATGTAATGGATATGCATATCCTTTAACAGTTCCACCAAATGTTAAATATGCAGAAGTATTTAGAAAATGTTTTAGATACGCTATAGAAAACAGGTTAGGTTTATGGAAATAACCTAACCTTCTAATATTTTCATCGCCTCATCTACAGAAATTCCTTCATGAACTATTTTAGATAAGACATAAGTTATTTTTGAAACATCATCATGTTGAAAAATATTTCTACCTACAGATAATCCTGCACTTCCTGCAACAACAACAGCATCATATATCATTTGTAAAAGCTCTCTATCAGAGTTAACTTTTGGTCCTCCTGCTATAACTACAGGAACAGGGCAACCTTCAACTACCTGTCTAAAACTATCAGGGTCTCCAGTATAAGGAACCTTAACAATATCAGCACCAAGCTCTGCCCCTATCCTCGCTATATGAGCTATAGCCACAGGGTCAAAAGGATTTTTAACTTCAGGACCTCTATAGTACATCATAGCAACAAGAGGCATCTGCCAGTTTGAACACTCCTTAGAAACATAACCAAAGTCCTTTAACATCTGTTTTTCATCTTCTGCACCAATATTAACATGTATAGATACACCATCTGCACCTAACTTAATAGCCTCTTCAACAGTACATACAAGAACTTTATCATTTTTTCTTAAAGACAAATCTGTTGAAGCTGACATATGAACTATAAGTCCAACATCTTTTCCCTTCCCTCTATGTCCCTGCTCTACCATTCCTTTATGAAGGATGATAGCGTTAGCTCCCCCTTCAGCAATTTTTTCTACAGTTTCCTTTATATTAATTAAACCTTTCATAGGCCCAGAACTTACACCATGGTCCATAGGAACAATAACAGTTTTTCCAGTATCTCTATTCATAATCCTTTCTAATCTTACTCTCTTACCTATTCCCATTTAACCCTCCAGAAATAACATTAACTATATAATTTTACCAATAACAAAACCTAAAATAAATGATATTATAGCTATTACAATAAGTTTGGTATTTTCTGGAGGGGTTTTTGAATATCTATACCTTGTTTTTTCCTTCATAT
>JALSSG010000072.1 GCA_026984355.1 Hydrogenothermaceae bacterium | reverse complement strand
TGATATATCTTACCAGTTGGAAAATATAAGCTGGAAACCAGAATACATATATAATCAGGATAAAAAAAGTTTAGATTTTTTTATAAAGATAGTAAACCATACAAATATAAACCTTAATAGTGTTAACATCTTTTTACATACGAAAGATAAACTTATATTGAGTTTAAAAGAAGCAAATCTAGAAGCAAATTCTACAAAAATAATAAAAGTCAAGACATTAAAAACCTTAGATAGAAGAACAATTCTTTCTCTGCCTGATGGAAAAGTAGGAATTTATTCTAAAAATAGTTTCGTTGGTGAAAGAGATTTAAGGCATTTATTTAAGTAGTATAATGGGTACACTTTTCGTTGTTGCAACTCCAATAGGAAATTTAAAGGATATAACATTCAGAGCTTTAGAAACGCTGAAATCTGTAAATATAATAGCTTGTGAGGATACAAGAGTAACCAAAAAACTACTCAATTATTATGGAATAGGAAACAAAAAACTCATTTCGTACCATGAACATAATGAAGATGTTGTTTCAGAGAGATTAGTAAAAATTTTAGAAAAAGAGGATATAGCTCTCGTAAGTGATGCAGGAACACCATGTATTTCAGACCCAGGGTATAGACTTGTAAAAAAAGCAATAGAAAGAGGATTTAAAGTTTCACCAATTCCAGGTGCTTTTGCAGGAGTGGCTGCCCTTTCTGCTTCAGGACTTCCATCAGATAAATTTTTATTTGTAGGTTTTTTAAGTACAAAGCAAACCAAAAAAAAACAGCAGATAAGTAATTATGCATCTATAGGCTATACATTTGTTGCTTACGAAAGTCCCCATAGATTATTAGATACGTTAAATTTATTTGCAGAACTTTTACCTGATAGTCAATTAGTCATTGCAAAAGAAATAACAAAAATTCATGAAAAGTTTATTTATGGAACATCTGTTGAGGTGTATAACTTTTTTAAAGAAAATAAAGAATTGATAAAAGGAGAGTTTGTTATTCTGTGTTATCCCTTATACCAGAGGAAAGAACCTTCTAAGGAAGAACTTAAGGAAGTTATACAAAATAAGAAAAAAGAAGGCTTAACAAATAAACAAATAGTTAAACTTCTTATAGAAACTTATTCCTTACCAAGAAATAAAGCATATAAATTAGTACATGATGTAGATTAAGCTTCTGCAGTTTTTGTCCTTGTTTTTCCTTTGATAAGTTTTTCAAGCTCTATAATCAGTGGTGCTGCTACATATATAGATGAATAGGTTCCAACAATTACTCCAACTAAAAGAGCAAAAGAAAAACCTTTTAATGATTCTCCGCCAAATAGATATAAAGTTAAAACAGAAAATAATGTAGTACCTGAAGTGATTATAGTTCTTGAAAGATTTTCATTTATACTTCTATTAATAAGATTAACTAAATCTCTTTTTCCTCTTAATTTAATATTTTCTCTGATTCTATCAAATATAATAATTGTGTCATTTAATGAATAACCAAGAACAGTTAGTATAGCTGCAATTACAGATAGATTAACTTCAAGTCCAAGTAAAGAAAATATTCCTAATGTAATTATTGCATCGTGAAAAAGAGGGACAACAGAAGCAATAGCAAATATAGGTTCAAATCTATATCCCACATAAATAAGTATAGCAAGTAGTACAGCTACTATAGAATAAATACTTGCTTTTCTAAGTTCTTCACCTATAAGAGCCCCTATATATTCTATTTTTCTTATCTCATATTTACCTTTAAATTTTTCATCAAGAGCCTTCTTTACCTTCTTAACAATTTCAGAAGAACTTCCCTTTTTCACAGATACTCTGATTTCGTATTCTAACTTTTCTGTTCCTATTTCTTGGATTAATGCATCATCTAACTGAACAGTTTTTAAAAGTTTTCTGATTTCTCCAATATCTACAGGTTCTTTAAATTTAACCTGAATAGAAGTTCCCCCTGTAAAGTCAAGGCCAAGATTAAATCCTTTAGTAAACATCAATATTAGACTTCCAATCACTAGTACTGTAGAAAGTAGATAAGCATATTTTTTTATTTTTAAAAAGTCTACATTAGGAGGTGTACTTAAAAAATTTCTCATTAACATTCTCCCTTAAAATGCGTATTTTAAATATTTTCTTCCGCCTAATACTATATCTAAGAATACTTTTGTTATAAATAGAGCAGTAAATATAGATGTTACAGTACCTATAGATAATGTAGCTGCAAATCCTTTTAAAGGACCGGTTCCAAACTGAAATAGTACAAAGGCAGCAATTAATGTGGTTATTTGTGCATCAAAAATAGCATCCCATGCTCTTTTAAAGCCTTCATCTATGGCTACTCTTAAAGTTTTACCATTTCTTAATTCTTCTCTTATCCTTTCAAATATGATTACGTTAGCATCTACAGCCATACCTATATTTAGAATTATTCCAGCTATACCCGGTAAAGTTAGCGTTACATCTAAAATAACCATAGCTGCCCACAGTAAAAGTCCATTTATTAAAAGAGCTACAATAGATATGAACCCTGCTATGGCATATCTCCATATCATAAAAATACCTACAAGTATAAGTGCAGCTATTCCAGCTTTTAATGTTTTTTCTATAGAGTCTTTTCCAAGAGTAGGACCAATTACTCTCTCTTCTAGTATTTTTACCGGGGCTGGTAATGCACCTGCTCTGAGGACTACAGCAAGGTCATTAGCTTCTTCTGTAGTAAAATCACCTGTAATTTGACCAGTTGCAGATATTCTCGACCTTACAACAGGAGCAGAGATTACCTTTTTATCCAGAACAATGGCAATCCTTTTTCCTATTAATTTTGCTGTAGCTTCACCAAATTTTTCAGCACCTTCTGAAGTTAGCTCAAAATTAACAGCTGGATTTCCAGCCTGGTCAACGGTTGCTCTTGCGTCCTTTAGGTCTGCACCTGTAACAATAGGAACCTTTTTAACTAGATAGTATTCTTTTATTTGTTTTCCATTTATCTTTTTAGGAACACCTTCTAATATCTCAGTATCTTTAGGTAAACCTTCAGGGTATCTTTTTAATAGTTCCTCTTTAGAAAGAGCTACATCTATAACTTCTTTAAATTCAAGTTGTGCAGTCTTCCCAATTATAGCTTTAGCTCTTTCTGGGTCTACAACTCCCGGAAGTTCTACAAGAATTCTATTTTCACCAAGTCTAGCGATATTTGGAGATAAAGTTCCAAATTCGTCTATTCTATTTCTTAATGTCTCAAGGGCTTGCTGCATAATAAAATTCTTTAATCTTTTTAATTCCCATTCAGTAAATCTTACTTCTATTGTTCCATCTTCTATATCTACATTAACATTAGGATATTTTTCTTCAATTATACTTTTTGCTTTATCTGTTTTAGTTGGATCTAAAAGTGTAATAACTAATTTTTCACTACCTTTAACTTCAGCATTTAACACATCTATACCATTTTCCTTTAACAATTTTTCAATATCTTGTGCTAATTGCTGGTATTGCCTTTTAATAACATGGTCTATATCAACTTGCAAAACGATGCTCATCCCACCCTGTAAGTCTAGACCTAACTTTACAGGTTTAGAAAAAACAAAATAAAGGCATATACTAATTAACCCAAATATAAATAAAAGCTTAAGCTGAAGTTCTTTTTTCAATATATCCCCCTAAAAGTTTAATGTAAGAATTATTATAACCTACCTTTTCCTATTTAGCCTTTTAAATAAGGTTATAAGAATATTCTATTTGTCTAATGAAATTAATTATCTAATAATGTTTTAAAAAAATAAATAAATATTTAAAGGAGTTGTAAATGAATAGAAGGGACTTTTTTAAAGGTCTGGCTATCTCTGCATTTACAGCTAGTGTAGGTTCAAATTTAATTGAAAAAGCAGATGCCTTTACAGTTAAAACATACCCTATAACAACAAAATTTCCAGAAAAAGATAAATTAATTCTTTATTCAGAAAGGCCACCTTTGCTTGAAACCCCAAGACAGTATTTTGATAGAGCCATTACACCTAATAAACTTTTCTTTGTAAGGTGGCACTTAGCGGATATTCCTACATATGTAGATTTAAATAGCTGGAGATTAAAAATACAAGGTAATGTAAAAAATCCAATTGAGTTTTCTTTAGACGACTTAAAAACCAAATTTGAACCAGTATCTTTTTATGCAGTTCTACAATGTTCAGGTAATGGTAGGAACTTTTTTAAACCAAAACCAAAAGGAATACACTGGAACCATGGAGCTATGGGAAATGCTCTATGGACTGGAGTTAGACTAAAAGACATTCTAAATTATGCTGGTATCAAATCTGGTTCAATAGAAGTTGCTTTTGACGGACTGGACAAACCACCATATCCTAAAACACCTGATTTTATAAGAAGTTTACCATTAGATAGAGTTCTTGAAGAAGATGTAATACTTGCTTATGAAATGAATAATGAGCCATTACCTTATTTAAATGGTTTTCCTTTGAGATTAATAGTTCCTGGCTGGTATGCAACCCATTGGATAAAGTCAGTTTCAAGAATAACCGTTTTAGATAAACCTTTGAAAAATTTCTGGATGGAAAAAGCATATAAGCTTCCTGATAATGACTGTGAATGTATAAAACCTGGAGAAAAGCCTGAAAAGACCAAGACAATAACTACTATGAATGTAAAGTCTGTTATAGCTAAGCCCTTGGATAATTCTATTGTTAAAGTAGGAGAAGTTATAAAAATAGCAGGTGTAGCTTTTGATTATGGAAGTGGAATAAGAGATGTTCTTTTGTCTTTTGATAATGGAAAAACATGGGAAAAGGCAAATCTTGGAACATATCTTGGTAGATACTCTTTTAGAGAATGGTTTTTTTATTACAAACCTAAAAAGAAAGGTAAACTAACAATTATGTCAAGAGCTATAAATAACGATGGTCAAATGCAACCATTTGAAATTGGCTGGAATCCAGGTGGATATAAATGGAATGTAGTGGATAAAGTTCAGATAAATATTGTATAAAGGAGGTTTAAATAATGAAAAAGATTATATTTTTACTATTGCTTGGATTTTCAACAAATCTATTTGCTTCTGATTCAAAGTTAAACTTACCTATATATTCATATCCTCTAAAAGAGGGAAAAGGAAAACAACTTGTAGAAACATACTGTCAGATGTGTCATTCTGTAGGTTATATATTAAATAATGCAGGTGTTGATAAAAAAACATGGGAGCATATAGTTCATCATATGATTCATGATTTTAAAGCACCAATTGATGAAAAATCTGCAAAAGAAATTTTGGACTATTTAGTAAAAAATTATGGGACGAAAAACAAATAAGTAGAAAGAAGACTATAAACATGTTAAATTAAAAAATAAAAGTGAATGAAAATTTAGTTTTGGAGGGAAAAATGAAAAAAACCATTATAGCTTCTTTGATTTTTTCTTCTACGATAATGTTTTTAGGTTGTGAACAGAAAAAAGAATCTCCTGACCAATCTCAATCTAACATACAACAAAAAGTAGAAGAAAAAATATCTGAAGAAAAATCTGAAACCAAAAGTCAGATAACACAAGAAAAACAAGAACAAAAGCAAGGAATTGAAAAACAAGAATTAGCTAAAACTACAGAAGAAACTAAGCAAAGTCAAACGCCTAAAATTCAAGAAAATAAAGAAGTACAAACTTTAGCTTCATCTACAAATATTAGTGGTGAAGATATTTTTAAATCAAAAGGTTGTACTGTTTGTCATCACCCAGAAATAGATACAACAGGTCCTGCTCTAAAAAAAATCTCTAAATTTTATAAAGGAAAAAGAGAAAAACTTATACAGTTTCTAAAAGGTGAAGGAGACCCAATTGTAGACCCTGCAAAATTTACAATAATGAAACCTCAGATAAATATTACAAAATCTTTGTCTGATGAAGAGTTAAATGCTCTGGTTGATTACATATTAAGTTTTTAAATTTATATAAACTAAAGGGGAGCTAAGAAGCATAAGCTATATAGCTTATGCCTTTGAAGCTTCCTTTTCTGTAGTTTCTTTTACTTCTTTTTTATTAACTTCAGCCTCTATTTCCTTAGTTGGAACTACCTTTTCTTCCTTTTCTTCCTCACCACTTAAAGAAGCTTTAAAACTTCTTATACCTTCACCTAAACCTCTTCCGATTTCAGGAAGCTTTTTAGCACCAAATAGAAGTAGTAAAACTGCAAATATAACTAAAAGTTCTGGAAGACCAAGTCCAAACATAATAAACCTCCTTTTATCTGTGCAAACTTTTTATAACTCTAATAATATCATCAATAGATTCTTCTATTACTTTTGGTTCCCATACATAAACTATTTTACCTTTAGGACTTATTAAGAAAACAGTACTTACAATTTTTGTTTTCTCTATACCTAAAACATTAACTTTTTCATATACTCCATACCCTTTGATAACTTTCATTTCAGGATCGCTAAGCAAATAAAATTTTATGTTATGGTCATGCTTAAATCTTTTATGTTCTTCCACTGGGTCTGGGTCTATTACAGCCACATTAACTCCCAAATCAACTACTTTTTCTAAATTCTCTTTAATTGGACAGGACGACCTATCACATCTTTTTCTTTCTTCAGTTGGTGAAAAATACAAAAGAGCATATTTCCCATCTCTGATTAAATCTGCTAAACATATAGTGTTACCATCTGCTTCCGTTAAACAAAACTCTGGAGCCACTTCTCCAACCTTTATTTTTTTATCTTTAGCCATCTCACCCTCCCTGGAGTATATTCTTTCTAAAATCTTCTATCAACTCATCCATATGTTGAAACCTATGATTACCACCAGGAAACATTTTTACATAAAACCCTTCAAAAAAATCTGCAGTTTCTCTACTATCTAACAGCTCATCATCTTCATCAAGATAAACAAAGATTTTGTCCTTCACTTTTGCTAAATCTTCTTTAGAAGGTTGCAGTTCTTTTAATGTATTTAAATGTTCTTTCGTAAATTCATATTCTTCATCTGTTTTATAGTTAATCTGTTTTCCTACCTCATCTTTTAAAGACAAAGCAGGATTTATAGATGGATTTATTAAAACAGCTGGTACTTTGTATCTTGATGCTAGTACCATAGCATAAAAGCCACCTAAAGAAGTTCCAAATAGATATAGATTATCATCTTTTAACCTTTCTACAAGGTAACTTAGTAAAGCTATAGCTTTTTTTGGGTCATAAGGTAAATTTAATGAAATAACATTCTCTTCTCCAAAAGCTTCTTTAAGTTTATTTACTTTTTCTCCAAATCCAGCAGAATTAAATCCATGAATATAGATTACTTTCATAAAAATTGCCACCGCTTGAAAAATCAATACACTATATTATATTAGTGATTAGCTTTATTTCAAATAAAAATCTCTTGACAATTTCTATAAAGTTTGATTAAATACTGTATTGCTTTTACGGTTCGTTCAACTGAATATGTGCTGGCGTAGCTCAGTCGGCAGAGCAGGTGATTTGTAATCACCAGGTCGTGGGTTCGAGTCCCACCGCCAGCTTGCGGAGGAGTCGCCTAGCGGCCAATGGCAGGGGACTGTAAATCCCCCGGCGTTCGCCTGCGCAGGTTCGAATCCTGCCTCCTCCATAGATTGAGCGGGAGTAGCTCAGTTGGTAGAGCATCTGCCTTCCAAGCAGATGGTCGCGGGTTCGAGTCCCGTCTCCCGCTCCATTTATTAAAAAATTTGGTGTGAATTATATATCTTTAAGGATAATTTAACTAAATTTAGTAAAAGAGATTTTATAATATGTGTTTAAATTTAAAATGAGATGTAAAAGGGTTATACTGCCTTTTTACATCTCTTATTTTATTTTGTAATAGTTAAATCTTAAGCCCAGGTAGCTCAGTCGGCAGAGCGCACCCTTGGTAAGGGTGAGGTCGCGGGTTCAAGTCCCGTCTTGGGCTTTGTGTGCTTAAGGTTAAAATGAAAATTCTAAAATTTATGGAGGAAACAAATGGCAAGAGAGAAATTTGAGAGGAAGAAAGAGCACGTAAACGTAGGGACAATAGGGCACGTAGACCACGGGAAGACAACATTAACAGCAGCGATAACATATGTATTATCAAAGAAAGGATTAGCACAGTTCATAGGGTACACAGACATAGACAAAGCACCAGAGGAGAAAGAAAGAGGTATAACAATAAACATAACCCACGTAGAATATGAGACAGAGAAGAGGCACTATGCACACGTAGACTGTCCAGGGCACGCGGACTACATAAAGAACATGATAACAGGTGCTGCACAGATGGACGGGGCTATATTAGTAGTATCAGCGGCAGATGGGCCAATGCCACAAACAAGGGAGCACGTATTATTAGCTAGGCAGGTAAACGTACCATACATAGTAGTATTTTTAAACAAATGTGATATGGTAGACGATGAGGAGCTATTAGAGTTAGTAGAATTAGAAGTAAGGGAATTATTAAACAAGTATGAATATCCAGGGGACGATGTACCAGTAATAAAAGGGTCAGCATTAGGGGCATTACAAGACGAAGAGAAATGGATAAAGTCAATAGAAGAGCTGTTAGATGCGATGGACAACTACATACCATCACCAGAGAGGGATGTAGACAAACCATTTTTAATGGCGATAGAGGACGTATTTACGATATCAGGTAGAGGTACAGTAGTAACAGGTAGAGTAGAGAGAGGGAGATTAAAAGTAGGGGATGAAGTAGAGATAGTAGGATTAAGCGATGAGATAAGGAAGACAGTAGTAACAGGTATAGAGATGTTCAGGAAGACACTAGATGAGGCAGTAGCAGGGGACAATGTAGGGGTATTATTAAGAGGTATAGGGAAAGACGAAGTAGAGAGGGGGCAAGTATTAGCACAGCCAGGTACAATAACACCACACAAGAAATTCAAAGCACAGGTGTATATCTTAAGCAAAGAGGAAGGAGGAAGACATACACCATTTTTCAAAGGATACAGGCCGCAGTTTTTCATAAGGACAGCGGATGTGACAGGTACAGTAGTAGAGTTACCAGAGGGGCAAGAGATGGTAATGCCAGGGGATAATGTAGAGTTAACAGTAGAGTTAATGGAGCCAGTAGCTATAGAGGAGCAGATGAGATTTGCTATTAGGGAAGGTGGTAGAACTGTTGGTGCTGGTGTAGTTACTAAAATTATTGAGTAATTAAGGAGTAAGCAGTAATGGAGAACGAAAAAATCAGGATTAAACTAAAAGCCTTTGATCATAAAGTTTTAGATCAATCTGTGAAACAGATTATAGATACTGTTAGGAGAAGTGGAGGGGTTATTAAAGGCCCCATCCCACTTCCTACTCAAAGAAAAATATGGTGTGTACTAAGGTCTCCTCATAAATTTGAGCAGTCCAGAGAACATTTTGAAATGAGAATTCATAAAAGATTGATAGATATAGAAAATGCAACACCTCAAACTATAGAGGCTCTCATGGACATCAGCTTACCAGCTGGTGTTGATGTAGAAATAAAATTAAGCTAACAAGGAGATGAAAAATGCCTAAAGGCATACTTGGTAAAAAAGTAGGAATGACTAGAGTTTTTATACAGGACAAAGAAATTCCTGTTACTGTTATTCAGATAGAACCAAATTATGTTGTTGGTTTTAGGACTAAAGATAGAGATGGTTATGATGCTGTAATTCTTGGAATGGGAAAAAGAAAAAAGAAAAGAACTCCCAAACCTCTTTTAGCTATTTTTGAAAAAGCTGGATTAGAACCTTTAAAGTATTTAAAAGAGTTTGATACAAAAGAAGGTGAACAGTTAGAGTTAGGACAGGAAGTAAAAGTAGAAGAGGTTTTTGAGAAAGGTGATTTAATAGACATTACAGGAAAGTCTAAAGGTAGAGGATTTACCTCTGCGATGAAAAGGTGGGACTTTAGTGGTTTTCCCAAATCTCACGGTGCAAGATATCATAGAGCTGTAGGGTCTATTGGAGCATGTGCAGACCCAGGAAGAGTATGGAAAACAAAAAGAATGGCTGGTCATCATGGTAATGAAACTATCACAATACTTGGTATGGAAGTAGTAGATATAATTCCAGAAAAAAATGTTATTCTTGTAAAAGGTTCTGTTCCAGGAGCTCCTGGTTCAATTTTAGAGCTTAGGGATAGTGTAATTAAAAATAGAAGAAAAGGAAAAAGAAAATTAGAGAAAGTTAAAGAGCTTTACGCATCTGAATAAAAAAGAGGTAGGAATAAATGGAAGTGACTGTAATTAATCAAAAAAATGAGGAAGTAGGAAAAATTAATATAGATGATTCTATACTTAACACAGATGTTAATAAAGGTAGCATATGGGAAGTTGTAAAATGGCAGTTGGCTTCAAGAAGAGCAGGTACTGCAAGTACCAAAACCAGAGCTGAAGTAAGAGGTTCAAGAAGAAAGATTTTACCTCAAAAAGGTACAGGAAATGCAAGACATGGAGATAGAAAAGCAAATATATTTGTAGGTGGTGGTATAGTACATGGTCCAAAACCAAGAGATTTTTACTACCCATTACCTAAAAAACTAAGAAAAAAAGTATTAAAAGGTGTTTTAACTATAAGATATAAAGATGGAGATTTAAAATTTATAGAAGATTTTTCTTTTGATAAACCTAAGACAAAAACAGCTATCGAATTTTTAAATAATTATGGACTTGAAAACAAAAAAGTACTTATAGTTATTCCTTCTAAAGATGAAAATGTTATTAAATCCTTCAGGAACTTACCATATGTAAAAGTTTTAGTATCTGATGGATTAAACACTTATGATTTGTTAAACGCAGACGTAGTTCTTATTACAAAAACAGCAGCAGAAAAGATAAATGAGAGGTTAGCCCAATGAAAACACCGTATGATGTGCTTATTAGACCAGTTTTAACAGAAAAAGCGGTTAACTTGAATGAGAAAGAAAATAAACTTGTTTTTGAAGTTGCTTTAGATGCTACTAAACCAGAAATTAAACAGGCTGTTGAGCAAATATTAGGTGTAAAAGTAAAGTCTGTTAGGACAATGATTGTAAAACCTAAACCAAAAAGAGTTGGATTTAGAAATCCAGGTTTTACGAAAAAATGGAAAAAAGCTATAGTAAAAATAGAATCAGAAAAACCAATTAACATTGCAGAGTTAATATAAAGAGGTGAATAGAAAATGGGTGTAAGAAAATTAAAACCTGTAACAAATGGTACAAGACATGCAGTTTTATACGATTTTAAAGAGATTACAAAAACAGAACCTGAAAAATCTCTTCTAGCACCGAAAAAACAAAAAGCAGGTAGAAATAATCAGGGAAGAATAACTGTTAGACATAGAGGTGGTGGACATAAAAGAAGATATAGAATAATAGATTTTAAAAGAGACAAATGGGGTGTACCTGCAAAAGTAGCGGCTATAGAATATGACCCAAACAGGTCTGCAAGGATAGCATTACTTCATTATGCTGACGGAGAAAAAAGGTATATTATATGGCCAGAAGGATTAAAAGTTGGAGATACAGTTGTTGCAGGCCCTGATGCAGAAATTAAAGTGGGAAATGCTTTGCCACTTGAGAATATACCTGTAGGAACATTTGTTCATAATATAGAACTTACTCCTGGAAAAGGAGGTCAGCTGGCAAGAGCTGCAGGTATGTCTGCCCAGATTTTAGGAAGGCAAGATGATTATGTTCAGTTAAGACTTCCTTCAGGGGAAATAAGACTTGTTCATAAAAGATGTATGGCTACTATAGGTACAGTTGGACTTGCAGAACACGAACTTGTAAAACTCGGTAAAGCTGGAAGAAAGAGATGGTTAGGTATTAGGCCAACAGTTAGAGGAACAGCTATGAACCCTGTAGACCACCCACATGGTGGTGGTGAAGGAAAAACCTTTGGAAAACATCCTGTTTCTCCATGGGGACTTCCAACAAAAGGTTATAAAACAAGAAGAGGTAAAAAGTATTCAGATAAGTTCATTATAAAGCGTAGAGGTAAGTAGAGATGGGATTTAAAGGGAAATGGAATGAAAGATTTAAAAATCCATATGTTAATCCAAAAATTCTGAAAAAAATTAGAAAAATGAATGAAACAGGTGAAAGGAAGATTATAAAAGTATGGGATAGAGCATGTACTATCACAGAAGAGATGGTAGGGCATACAATAGCTGTTTATAACGGGCAAAAATTTATACCTGTTTACATAAGACCAGAAATGGTAGGACATAAACTTGGAGAATTTTCTCTAACAAGAACGTTTAGAGGACATCCAGATAAATCTGCTAAAGCAGTAAAGAAAAAATAAAAGAGGTTAGGTAAAATGGCTACTGCTGAAATTAAAGAAGCTAAAGCAGTTCATAAATACGCTAGAATATCTCCTACTAAAGTAAGACAAGTGATTAATCTTATAAGAGGAAAAGATGTAGGAGTGGCTTTAGCTATACTACAAGAAACAAATAAAAGAGCAGCAAGAATTGTAGAAAAATTACTTAAAAGTGCAATAGCAAATGCAGAAAATAAAGACATGGATGTTGACAATCTGTATATTAAAGAAATCAGAGCAGAAGATGGTCCAATGTTAAAAAGATATATGCCTAGAGCTTATGGAAGAGCTACAATGATAAGAAGAAGATATTCACACATATACATAACTTTAGCTGAAAGGCAATAAAGGAGGATAAAAGTGGGACAAAAAGTAAATCCCATAAGTTTAAGATTGGGAATAACAAAAGACTGGAAATCAAAATGGTATGCAGATAAAAAAAGATACGGTCAGGTTTTACATGAAGACTTAAAAATAAGACAGTTTATAGAACAAAGATATAAACCAGCAGGAATTGCTGATGTTGTTATTGAAAGACTTGGAGATAGGCTTAGAGTTAAAATCTTTGCTTCTAAACCAGGTATAGTTATAGGTAGAAAAGGAGCTGAAGTAGAAGAACTAAATAAAGTCTTGAAAGCTTTATCTAATGCCAAAGATATTACTGTAAACGTTGATGAAGTTAAAAGACCTGAGTTAAATGCGAAATTAGTTGCAGAAGATATAGCACTTCAG
This sequence comes from Hydrogenothermaceae bacterium, assembly GCA_026984355.1. GTDB lineage: Bacteria > Aquificota > Aquificia > Aquificales > Hydrogenothermaceae > JAADDZ01. Next base: position 4,723 of record JALSSG010000072.1, on the reverse strand, counting down.
TTAGAAAGAAGGGTTTCTCATAGGAGAGCTATGAAAAGAGCAATAGATAATGCTATGAAAGCTGGTGCGAAAGGAATAAAAGTCCAGGTAGGTGGTCGTATTGGAGGAGTAGACCTTGCAAGAAAAGAATGGTTTATGGCCGGGAGAATGCCTCTTCAAACTATAAGAGCGGATATAGATTATGGAACAGCAAGAGCTTCAACAAAGTATGGAATACTTGGAGTAAAAGTATGGATATACAAAGGTGATAAAATAGAAGCTAAAAAAGAAGAAGTTTTAAAGAAAATAGAAGAAGAACTTCAATCAGTTTAAAGTTAAGGAGGAATACAAAAGATGCTGTTACAACCTAGGAAGTTAAAATGGAGAAAACAACAAAGAGGGAGAATGAAAGGTAAAGCGACAAGGGGAAATAAAGTAAGTTTTGGTGAATATGGACTTCAAGCCCTTCAACCTTGTTGGTTAACATCAAGACAGATAGAAGCAGCAAGGGTTGCGATAGTTAGAGAAGCAAAAAAAGGAGCGAAAGTCTGGATTAGAGTTTTTCCACATAAACCTGTAACAAGGAAACCAGCAGAAACAAGAATGGGAAAGGGTAAAGGTGATTTAGACCATTTTGTAGCCGTTGTAAAACCAGGTCATATACTTTTTGAAATTGCTGGTGTTCCACAGGAAGTAGCAGAAGAAGCTTTTAGAAAAGCAAGTTATAAACTACCTATAAAAACAAGAGTAGTAAAAGCAGAGGGTGTGTAAAAATGAAAGCATCAGAACTTAGAAAACTAACAGAAGAAGAACTCAAAGACAAACTATTAGAGTTAAAGAAAAAGCTTATGCAACTTAGATTTCAAAATGAAATAGGTGCTTTAGGTAAACCTAGTGAAATTAGGGAAACAAAGCGAGACATAGCTAGGATATTAACAATTCTAAAAGAAAGGGAACTTTCAAAGACTGGAGGTAAATAATGGCTGGTACTTCAAAACCAAGAAGAAAAGAGTATATTGGCAAAGTTGTAAGTGATAAAATGGATAAAACTGTTGTTGTTCTTGTTGAGAGACAATTTAGACATCCTCTATATGAAAAAAGAATAAAAAGAAGTAGAAAATTCTATGCTCATGATGAAAGAAATGAATGTAAGATTGGAGATATAGTAAGAATTGTAGAAACAAGACCTATCTCTAAAACGAAAAGATGGATAGTCGTTGAAAAACTTCCACAAAAATAATTTTCTTTCCTTGAAAGAATAATATGAATGTTATATAATATTGCTTTGCCTTCACAAATTCGAATTAAAAGGGGTACAAAATGATACAAAGAGGAACTTATTTAGTGGCTGCTGACAACTCAGGTGCAAAAAAAGTACAATGCATTGGTATTCCTGGTGGAGCTAAAAAGAAATATGCAACACTTGGAGACGTAATAACTGTTACAGTTAAATCTGCACTTCCAAATGCACCAGCAAAGAAAGGAAAAGTATATAAAGCAGTTGTTGTAAGAACAAAAAAAGAAGTTAAAAGACCAGATGGAAGTTATATAAAGGCAGATGATAATGCAGTAGTTTTATTAAATAATAATCTTGAACCAATAGGAACACGTATTCTAAGTCCTGTAGCAAGAGAAATCAGGTCTAAAGGATTTTATAGAATAGTTTCGCTAGCACCGGAGGTTATTTGATTATGGTAAAAACCAGAATAAGAAAAGGTGATACAGTAATAGTTATAGCTGGTAAAGAAAAAGGGAAAATAGGTAAAGTTAAACAGATAATAAGAAATCCAGATAATGTAAGAGTAATTATAGAAGGTATTAATATTGGTAAAAAGCATCTTAGACATATTGAAGGAGTACAGGAAGGTGGAATTGTTAATATAGAAAGACCTATACATATATCTAATGTGGCTTTTTATGATGAAAAAACAGGACAGAGAGTAAAAATAGGATTTAGATATAGAGAAGAAGGGGACAAAATAATAAAAGAAAGATATAACAAAAAAACCGGAGAAACAATAGATATCGTGTGGGAAAAACCAAAAAAAGATAGAGGTAGTCAATAATGGCAACTGCTGAAAAATATAAATCTAGACTTGAAAAAAAATATAAAGAAGAAGTAATGCCTAAACTTATAGAAAGATTTGGTTATAAATCTCCAATGGAAGTTCCAAGGATTCAAAAAATAGTTGTTAATATGGGTGTAGGTGAGGCTGTACAGGATATTAAACAATTAGATAGAGCAGTAGAAGACCTAATGTTAATTACAGGCCAAAGACCAGCTATTACCAGAGCAAAAAAATCTGAAGCAGGTTTTAAATTAAGAAGAGGTAATCCTATAGGAGCTAAAGTCACTCTTAGAAAAGAAAGAATGTGGGATTTTCTTGATAAATTAATTTCTGTTGCCCTTCCAAGAGTTAGAGATTTTAGGGGTTTAAATCCAAGATCCTTTGATGGAAGAGGTAATTATGCATTTGGGGTATCTGAGCAAATAATATTCCCTGAAATAGACTATGATAAAGTAGATAGAATTCGTGGTATGGATATTATTATTCACACTACAGCAGAAAGTGATGAAGAGGCTAAATGGTTGCTTGCATTACTTGGATTACCTATAAGGTCTCAATAAGGAGGAAATAATGGCACGTAAAGCTTTGTATGTAAAAGCATTTAAAGAGCCAAAGTTCAAAACTAGAAAACATGCAAGATGTCCTATCTGTGGAAGACCTAGAGGATTTTTAAGACAGTTTAACATGTGTAGAATATGTTTTAGAGAAAGAGCTTCTAGAGGTGAAATTCCTGGTGTTAAAAAAGCTAGTTGGTAAAAGGAGGAAATCATGATTACAGATCCAATAGCTGATATGCTTGCGAGAATTAACAACGCTATAAAAGCAAGAAAAGGGGAAGTTTATATACCAAATTCAAAGATGAAAGAAAAAATAGCAGAAATATTAAAAAGGGAAGGTTATATTGAAGATTATATAGTTTCAGAAGAAAGAAAAAAAGGTACACAGAAAACTCTTATTTTAAAGTTAAAGTACCTTGGGCCAAGGAATACAAAACCTGCAATATCTGGACTCAAAAGAGTTTCTAAACCAGGTCTTAGAAAATATGCTTCAGTAGATGAAATTCCCTATGTAAGGAAAGGTTTAGGGATAGCTATACTATCTACAAATAAAGGTATTCTTACAGATGCAGAAGCTAGAAAACAAAGAGTTGGTGGTGAAATAATAGCTTATATCTGGTAATAAAAGGAGGTTTCTAATGTCAAGAATCGGTAAAAAACCAGTTCCTATTCCACAAGGGGTAGAGGTAAATATAGGTGAAAATAATCATGTAACAGTTAAAGGTCCATTAGGAAGTATAGAATATACATTTCACCCATCTATGAAAATTATAAAAGAAGATAATCAAATAAAAGTAGAAAGACCTTCTGATGAGCCTTTTATGAGAGCTTTACATGGTACAACAAGAGCATTGATTGCTAATATGGTAGAAGGAGTTACTAAAGGTTTTACTGTAGAATTAGAACTTGTAGGTATTGGTTATAGAGGTCAAGTTAAAGGAAAGGTTTTAGAACTTCAACTTGGCTATTCCCATCCAGTTATATATCCAATCCCAGATGATGTAAAAATAACTATGGAAGGAAATACAATTATTAAAGTAAGTGGCATAGATAAACAGAGAGTAGGTCAGGTCGCTGCAGAGATTAGAGCACTTAGAAAACCAGATCCATATAAAGGAAAAGGTGTTAGATATAAAGGTGAACAGCTAAAACTAAAACCAGGAAAATCTGTAGGTAAAAAATAAGTGAGGAGTTAAAATGGCTGTAAAAACTAGAAGAGAAAAAAGATTAATAAGACATAAAAGAGTAAGAAAGAAAATTTTCGGTACTCCAGAAAGACCAAGAATGGCTTTTTATAGAAGTCTTAATAATCTTTACGTACAGATTATAGATGATGAAAAAGGTCATACTATAGTAAGTGCCTCTACAATAGATAAAGACTTTGTGCAAAAGTATGGAAAAAGAGGTGGTAAATCTATTGAAGATGCAAAAAAACTTGGAGAGTTTATAGCTGAAAAAGCTTTAGCTAAAGGAATAACAAAGGTTGTTTTTGATAGAGGTGGTTTTAAATATCATGGTAAAGTTAAAGCTTTTGCAGAAGCAGCAAGAGAAAAAGGATTACAGTTTTAAAGGAGTATAGATAATGGGGCATAAAAAAATAGAGAGATTAATAGAGCTAAGACAAAGACAAAATCCTGTGGACATTTCTTCTCTAACATTAGAGGAAAGAGTAGTAGAAATAAGAAGAACTACTAGGGTAATGGAAGGTGGAAGAAGATTTTCTTTCAGTACATTAGCTGTTGTTGGTGATAGAAATGGTCATGTTGGTTTTGGACATGGTAAAGCAAAAGAAGTTCCACCATCTATAGCCAAAGCTATAGCAGATGCAAAGAAACACATAATAAAAGTTCCATTAATTGAAGGTACAATTCCTCATGATGTTATTGGAGAATATGAATCAGCAGTAGTTCTTTTAAAACCTGCTCGTAGAGGTACAGGTGTTGTTGCTGGCGGTGCTGTAAGACCAGTTCTTGAACTGCTTGGGGTTACGGATATTCTTACAAAAATTATTGGAAGGACGACAAATCCTCATAATACAGTAAAGGCTGTTTTTGATGCACTTTTAAAGATAAAATCTCCAGAAGAAGTTGCTAAAATCAGAGGAATAGATGAAGAGGA
>JALSSG010000071.1 GCA_026984355.1 Hydrogenothermaceae bacterium | reverse complement strand
GTATGGGCAAACTTTGACCTTATGTTTTTTCTTTTTTCTGTTCCAGGTGTGATTATTGGAGTATTTATAGGAGATAAACTTACAAAAAAGGTAAAAGTCTCTACATTCAAAAAAATAATATCTATAAGTATTATAATTATTGGTATATACCTTACATTAGACAGTATATATGAGGCAGAAAATGAACATTAAAACACCTTTATTAGCTACAGACGGAATTGTACAGATTTTTGATGAAAAAGACAGGTTCAAAGGTATCGTTCTTATAGAAAGAAAAAACTTTCCTACAGGTCTTGCTATACCTGGAGGCTTTGTTGATGTTGGAGAAACTGTAGAACAGGCTGTAAAAAGAGAAATGAAAGAAGAAATAAACCTTGATGTTGAAATAATAAGACAGCTTGGAGTCTACTCTGACCCTTCAAGAGACCCAAGGTTTCACGTAGTTTCAGTAGTATTTGTATGTAAGGCTTACGGCAGTCCAAAAAGTGGAAGTGATGCCAAAGAAGCTCACATATTTAAAATAGAAGAAATTCCTTTTGATAAGCTTGTATTTGACCATGCTAAAATACTAATGGACTACATAAACAGATAATATAAAGGAGGGCACTATGAAAAAGATTTTATTTACAACCCTATTAATCAGTACTTTTGTATTTGCAGGTGAGCAAAAACAATACAGTCTATCAGAAGTAATGAAAACACTTGAACAGGCAACAATAAAAATTTTAAAAGGATTTTTATGGGATAAAGACAACTGGATTTTAGAAGGAGCTCATACTATAGCAAACCATCCACAACCAGAAGGAGGTATGCTTAAATATGTTAGACCAGAAAGAAGAACACAGGCTTTTGGAAAATACTTAGAAAGACTTGACAAACTTGTAAGAGAAGCTGCACAGGATATAGAAACACTCACAAAACATAAAAAGAAAGGATTAGCAGCAGATAGATTTAATGATATGTTAAAAGCATGTAATTCCTGTCATGCAGTATTTAGAGGCTGGTAGTTGAAATTAGATAATTTTGATTAATTTTGTATTAACTAAAAACTTATCTTGCGAGGTAAGTATATGGAATTTAAATTCAACACCATAGAAGAAGCCATAGAAGATATAAGACAGGGAAAGATGGTAATTGTTGTTGATGACCCTGATAGAGAAAATGAAGGAGACCTCGTAATTGCTGCAGAAAAAATAACTCCAGAAGCGATAAACTTTATGGCAAAAGAAGCAAGAGGATTAATATGTCTTTCATTACTACCAGAAAGATTAAAAGAACTTGATATTCCCTTAATGACTACAAACAATACAGACCCAAAGGGAACAGCTTTTTGTGTTTCTATAGATGCACATCCAAAACATGGCACTACAACAGGGATTTCCGCATATGATAGAGCGATAACCATAAAATTAGCAGTCAGTCCTGATGCAAAACCTCAAGATTTCATAAAACCTGGACACATATTTCCACTAATGGCAAAAAAAGGTGGAGTTTTAGAAAGAACAGGACACACAGAAGCATCAATAGACCTTGCAAAACTTGCAGGACTGTATCCAGCAGGAGTAATCTGTGAAATTATGAAAGAAGATGGAACAATGGCAAGACTTCCAGAACTTATGGAATTTGCAAAAAAACACGACTTGAAAATAATAACAATAGCAGACCTTGTACAATACAGATTAAAAAAAGAAAAATTCGTAGTAAGAGAAGCCCAAGCACACTTACCAACCAAATACGGTACATTTAAGATATATGGATATAGAAACACACTAGACAATTCAGAACATGTAGCCTTAGTTATGGGGGAAATCAAAGAAGATGAACCAGTACTTGTTAGAGTTCACTCTGAATGCTTAACAGGAGATGTATTTGGTTCTCTTAGATGTGATTGCCAGTCTCAGCTACATACCGCACTAAAGATTATAGCTCAAGAAGGAAAAGGCGTTTTAGTATATATGAGAGGACACGAAGGTAGAGGAATAGGAATAATAAATAAGATAAAAGCCTATGCATTACAGGAAAAAGGATATGATACAGTGGAAGCAAATCATAAACTCGGTTTTCAAACAGACCTTAGAGATTTTGGAACAGGAGCTCAGATATTAAGAGATATAGGTGTAAGAAAAATGAAACTTATGACCAATAACCCGAGAAAAATAGTAGCTTTAGAAGGTTTTGGATTAAAAGTAGTAGATAGAGTTCCTTTAGTTATAAATCCAAATCCATATAATAGGAATTATCTAAATGCTAAAAAAGAAAAATGTGGACATTTATTAGAGGAATTACAAGGTGAATTTTGTCCTATAGACGAGGACTAATTTTCCCATTATTTTAAAATTTAAAACACCAAAATCTATGAGGCTTTATGAAGACTTTTCTTTTATTACTACTTTCTATAGTGTTTTACTCATGTGAATCTATTGAAAAATTAGCTTATAATCTTTTTTTAGAAGAAGACCTGCTACAAAGACCAAAAGCAAAAAGATGCTCTGACTGCCACACAAAAATATATAACCAGTGGAAAAATTCAAGACACAGTGTAGCATGGATAAGTGAGCACTTTAAAAAATCTACAGAAAACTACTCAAAAGTTAAATGTCTTTCCTGTCATGCTCCATATGAAATAGAACCTTTAGAAAAACCAAAACTTAGAGATTTTCATAGAGAAGATGGAATAAACTGTGTATCCTGCCACTTTAAAGACAGTACAAACTCTATGCATGGACCATATGAAGTATTTTCACCGCCTCACTATTCAACAAAAGATATAAATTACACGAAATCAGAGATATGTGCAGGCTGTCATAGAGAAACATATAAAGAATGGAAATCAGCAAAAGTAAAACAAACCTGCCAGGACTGTCATATGCCGTCAAAAAAAGATAACCTTATTCAAAAATTCCCATTTTATCTATTTCATAAGAAAAAAGATGTACATAACCATGAAATACTGGCTTTATTAACCCCAAAAGATGCATTAAATATAAAACTGCTATCAGTAGATGAAGATGAAATAAAACTAATGATAGAAAATACAAAAATACCCCATAACCTACCTACTGCTGACCAGGGAAAACCTAAATTTTATATAAAGACGGAATTTTTTCTGAATAAGAAAAAAGTAGATGAAGATTTACAGATGATTACCCATAAACAAGGTTTAAAATATAAAAAACCAAAAGAATTATCTTTTTTCACTACAGAAAAATTTAACTTAGTAAAAATTACTATAAGTAGAAAATTATCGTGGAGTAATAAAAAAGAAACAATAAAAACAATAAACCTAAAAATAGAAAAATGAGTTATATAATAGATGACTTTACAGAAAAATATTTCTGTCAGGTAAAACAAATAATACATTCTAATTTTTCTAACCCATGGAAAGATAAAGATATTTTGTTTAAATCATCAAATTCTATCAAAAAAGTAGCTTTAGAATTAAACAGCTGTAAAGTTTTAGGATATATAGATGGATATACAGTTCTTGACGAAGCTGACCTGTTATTAATAGTAGTAAGAAAAGAATATCAGAATAAAGGTATAGGTTCCTCACTGCTTAGATATTTTATAAATCAGGTCAAAGCAAAAAACATTAATAAGATATTTTTAGAAGTCTCCGAAAAAAATGAACCAGCTATAAGAATGTATAAAAAATTTGGCTTTGAAATCTATGGGAAAAGAGACAATTACTATGGAAATGGAGAAAATGCTATACTAATGAGATTAAAACTAGAATAGATTAAGGTATACAAATATGCAAATAAAAGGTAAAAATTTAGTAAAACTAATTTCCCATGAAGAAATAAAACAAAAAATAAAAGAAATTGCACAAAAAATAAACGAAGACTTTAAAAACAAAGAAATTCTGGTAGTTAGTATACTAAAAGGCTCATTTATATTCACTGCTGACCTTGTAAGAGAACTTGAAGGAAAAGTATATATAGACTTTATGCAAGTGGCTTCCTATCATACAAGTATGGAAAGCTTT
>JALSSG010000070.1 GCA_026984355.1 Hydrogenothermaceae bacterium | reverse complement strand
AATATGACAAAAATTCCGCTGTTAGTAAAAATAGATAAAGCTGAAGAAAAAATAGAAGGAATAGATATAAATGTAGTACAGCAGTGGGAAGAAACTTTTAATCAAATAAAACAACAGGAAGAGTTTTTGAAAAACCCTTTAGATGAATTAGAGAATCTATAGAGGTTTGAGATGATTTTTGAGAATAGAGAGGATGCAGGGAAAAAACTTGCACAGGAAGTAAAAAAATTAGAACTAAACCCTGAAAAGTCTGTAATTCTTGCTATCCCAAGAGGAGGTGTACCTGTAGCTTTTGAAGTTTCTAAAGAAACAAAAATCCCTTTTTCTCTTGTTATTGTGAAAAAATTAACACTTCCATACAATCCAGAAGCTGCAGTGGGAGCTATAGCTCCTGATGGAACTTATGTTATAGACCAGCAATACTTTCCTGTAGTTTCACAGGAAAATATTCTACATGAGATGAAAAACGAAGCTATGAAGGAAATAAAAAATAGATTACAAAAGTACTTAAACAATAAAGTACCTGATGTTAAAGATAAAATAGTAATAATTATAGATGATGGACTTGCAACAGGTTATACAGCATTAGTAGCTGGATTATATGCGAGAAACTTAGGAGCAAAAGGACTTATATTAGCTGTACCAGTTTGTCCAGTAGATTCTATTAGTAGAGTTAAAAAAGTATTTCAGAAAGTTATATGTGTTGAGATAGTAAGTGATACATTTTTTGCTGTAGGGGCATATTATAAAGATTTTCACCAGCTTTCAGATGAAGAGATGTTAAATTATTTAAAAAGGGCTAAAGAACTTGGGATACTATATGAAAAAACAAAGGAGGTATCTTTATGAAAATAAATAAGCTTATAATCATCCCTATAGCTTCTATTTTACTTTTTTCCTGTGCAAAGCAAGAAGATATAACAGTTTCTTTAGTAGAAGAGATGAAGGTAAGGGATTTAGGAGAAAAATATGCAACAGAATTGCTAAGAACACTTAAACAAAATCTTATGAAAGCGATGAACAATGGAGGACCATATAACGCTATAGAGTTTTGTTCTACAAAAGCTCAAAACCTAACAAAGATGGTGGAAGAAAAGATAGACCATGGAATAAAATTAAAAAGAACTTCTTTTAAATATAGAAATCCACTTAATAAACCAGATAAGTATGAAGTAGAAGCTTTAAAAATATTTGAAAAGTACTATAAAGAATATGGACAGCTTAGACCATACTATATACAGAAAGTGAAAGAACAAGATGGAAAGTACTACTATAGATATTATAAACCTCTTGTTGTAAAACCTTTATGTCTTATATGTCATGGTGAGCCAGAAAAGATGGATAGGCAGTTATATGCAAAAATAAAAGAAAAATATCCAGAAGATAAAGCTGTTGGATACAAACCAGGAGACTTTAGAGGTGTTGTGAGAGTTTCAATACCTGTAAAACTTTTAGATAAATTACAGTAAGCTATAAATTTGTTATAAAAGCTTTCTTCTAACAATAGATAATAATATAAACATAGTTATTAAAAGTAAAACACCATCAGTTCTTTTTGAAAGAGTACAGCTTATCTGTGTATTGTCATTACTATCATCAGAATTTGTATCTTTTACTTTAATAACTACAGTTTTCTCTGTTGTATCATACCCATCATATACAACAAATTTTAATCTGTACGTTCCGCTTTTTTTGTACTTTATAATCACATAGCCATCTTCATTACATGGAGATTTAGTTTTATCAAAATCTCCATCTCCATCTATATCAAATTTGCAAGTTAGTGTATCTCCATCCGGGTTTTCTAACTCCCAGGAAAAATATATAGGCTTGTTCTTCTGTGGATTATTTGGGTCTATATCTATTCTGTCTATAATGGTAGGTGTATTTATTACTGCATTTACTCTAATCTGTCTATCTCCTGCTGAACTTTCAATAAATATGTTTCCTGTGATATGGTCTGATGAAGAAGATATAAGTACCTTAAAAGTACATTCTTTTAGACTTTCTAAGCTTTCTCCAGTACACTTATCTTTTTTTATTATTATCTCAGGGTTATCAGATGTTACACTATATATATCAAGCTTGTCTGTTCCTGTACTTCTTATGGTTATAGTTTTTTCTGTAGGCTCATTTTTTGGTATCTTTCCAAAATCTAACTTAGATACATCTAAACATATTTTTGCCTGTGGTGTTGTGTTAAATAAAGCATCATACATATCTAACCTATTACAGGTATATGTATATCCATCTAACGATGAAAGGTTTTGCCCTGTTAAAAGTATTCTCTTTTTTATATCACTTATTCTAGCAGAAGGGTTTAAAAAAGCATACATTGCAACAACTGCAGATACAAAAGGAACAGACTGAGAAGTACCATCTATCAAAGCATAAGTATTATCTTTATATGTACTTACAATATTTCTCCCTGGAGCTACTATTTTTACCTTGTTTCTTCCATAGTTTGAAAAGAATGCCAAATTATCATCTTCATCTGAAGCTCCTACACATATTTCTCCTGGAAGGTCATAATTACATGGAGAAAAATCATCATATTCGTTATTTTTTCCTTCATTCCCAGAGGCAGTTATAAAAAGTATATTCTCATCTTCCAAAGTCTTTATTGCATCTTTTTCAATATTTGACTTATAAGAGCCTCCATAACTTGCATTGACTGCAATTATGTTTAAATGCTTTTTTTCTTTTAAGTTTTTTATATACTCAATACATTCTATTTCATCAAATAAATCCCCCTGACCTGAAGCATCTAACATCTTACACGGTATTATCTTTACATCGGTTTTCCATGTAGCTCCTGCTATTCCTATAAGATTATCTGCTACAGCCGATATAATCCCAGCTATATGAGTTCCATGTCCATCTTCATCAATAGCACTTCCTTTCATATCTATTGCATCTGCACCATAACAGTCATCTGTAAATCCATTATTATCATCATCTTGTCCATTATTACAGATTTCATCAGGATTTTTCCATATCTTGCCTTTTAGGTCTGGATGATTATAGTCCACTCCAGTATCAAGTACAGCTATATACACTGTATTACCTGTTGGATTTTGTTGGTCTAACGTATACCAGCTTTCTGGAGCATGGATTTTGTATAATCCCCATTGGTACACCTGGTATTCATTTCCTTTGTCATCTGAAAATAAACATCCAGGTGGTAAGAAACATTCATCATTAGGTTCTAATTTTGGTAAATCAACTTTTCTTAGTTTATAGTTAGGTTCAATAAGTTCAACATTTCCAGTTTTTTTTAGTTTTTCTAGCTGATTTTTATCTTTTACTAATATTATATTGTCAATAAATTTTTTGCTCTGGGTAGATATGGTTTTTTTCTTTAGCTTCACAATATATCCATCATAACTTTCCTGTGCAAAAGAGAAAGATAACAAAAAGGCAACAATTAATAAAACATTCATACTAAAACTACCTCATATATTCCATTAGTTTAATATCTACTGTTTGTTTTACATTACTGCCGTATAATTTCCCTTCAAATGTACCTGTTAACTTGGTAGCATATAAATTATTCTTTGGAATAATAAGTTTTCCATCAAATCTCCCTTTGATTATACTACTTTTAATATTGGCACTTACCTTGCTAAAGGTAGTTTCTTTTTTTAATTTTGTATGTATATCTAAATTTTTTAAGCCAAATTTCTTTAGTTCTTTTAAAGACAGATTAGTATCTCCGTCTAATATAATCCATTGTTTTTGTATAAAGACCTTTATGTGCCCTTTTAATAATCCGTAAGCTTGAGGTTTGAGCTGATAGTTTTCTAAATGAAGATTTTTCATACTAATATCTATAGTTTTGTTTAGGTTTAGTGTTATATATGCTTCGTTATTTAGATTTATCTTTATTTTTGCAAAATCAGGCTTTATGTTTACCTTAGGAATAACTAAATTTTTATACTGAATTTGTTCTATTTGCACGTGTAATAGATTGCCTTTAATAGAATTATACCTTATACC
>JALSSG010000069.1 GCA_026984355.1 Hydrogenothermaceae bacterium | reverse complement strand
ATTATTTAGCTTTTGTAATGTTGTTATTACACCATTTTGAAAAAAATCAGCCATAATCCCTCCTTCACTTCCATAAGTTTAAAAGATAATTTTTCATATCTTCAAATATCTGAGCCTGTTTTTCATAGTATTCTTCCGCCTGGTCTGTTGTTTTATCTTTTAGCTCATTATATATAGATGCTACTCTTGCATTATAAAGAGGTATCATTGTATTTAATAGTTTAAATTTTTGCCTTGGAGTTATATGAAAGTGATAAGCATATCTATAAACTATCCTCACCCACATATCTATAGGCATTATAAATTCATCAAAATTATCTAACATAAAAAGTTTTTCTAAGATTTTAAAATCTTTTTCTTCCAGTAAATCTCGCCATATAGGTGCAAAGTTATTGTATCCAATCTTAAAGTACTCAATTAAACTGTCTCTATCTATTTCAAAAGGTTCAGGCTCAATCCCGACATAATCGCCTAAAATAGGTACAGACTCAGAACCTTTTACCTTTTTCCAGTAAGTTTCATATTTTTCCTGTCCCATAAGTCTAAATATAGTTCCTACTACTTCTCTATACATATCACTAAGGTCTTTTGAAGGGTCTTTCTCTTGATGAATTTTAGCTCCAAGTTTTGCCTGACAGATATTGTATCCATCTACTATAGCTGTTGTTGTCATCCATATATCTATACCAAATTTAGCTACCTCTGTTTCCCAAACATCTTTATCAAGATAATCTTTTATAAGTTTATAAGACATTCCAAAATCGCCACCTATAGGTTGTCTGATTCTTTTTCCGTATAAAGCTCTTGTCAAATTATAAGCTATAGTATTTGTAATTGTCCCATCAAATTTCCATCGTTTGTAATAAGGACATACATAATCAAAACCTTTATATATAGGTTCTAATATATTTTTTACCCATTCTGGTGTTATAGACCTAAGGTCTGAATCAAAAGTGGCTATAGCTTCAGCCTTCAAAAATTCTGATGCTTCAAATATAGCTCTTAGTGCTGAACCTTTACCAGGTATGCCCCTGTATATAGTTACTATTTTTTCTATGTTATATTTTGAGATATCTACTTCTTCTGCTACTTCTCTTGTATCATCTGTAGAGCCACCGTCTGAAACAAATATAAGGCTTTTTTTATCTGGGAAATACCTTTCAAGACCTTTTGCTACCTGTTCTATAACAAAACCTATAGTATCCTGACTATAATAAGCTGGAATGCCTACAACGATGTCTGCATACTTTAGTTTTTCTATTTTTTTTCTTGCATCTTCCCTTAAAGCTGTAGAAAATCTAACAGAAGGTAATACAAGCATCATTCCCCCTCCACAAATAGTATAATTATATCCATAACATTAGTTCCAGTATTACCTGTTATTATATGACCACCTACTTTTTTAAAAAATGTATAAGAATCATTATTTTTTAAAAACGACTCTATATTTAGATTTAGTTCTTTAGCTTTTTTATACGTGTTGCAACTGGCTACTGCACCTGCTACATCTGTTGGTCCATCTATACCATCAGTTCCAGCACTTAATATATAAATTCCACAGTTTTGTTTTAATTTTGATAATGCAGAGAGTACAAGCTCCTGATTTCTGCCTCCTTTACCATTTCCTTTTACCTGTACTGTAGTTTCCCCACCAAATAGTAAAGCAACAGGTGGTTTAAAATATGAATTTTTTGCTTTTATATCTTTGCCTATAGCAACTATAACTTTAGCAACTTCTTTAGCTTCTCCTTCAATTTGAGAACTTATTATCAAAGCATTTATACCACTTTCTACAAAAAACTCCTTTGCTCCTGTTAAAGCCATAAGATTATTTCCAATAATGTAATGCTTTATCTTTTGCGGTGGTTTTTTTGGTGTTTCTTCAATTTCACCTTTTAAACCTTTTTCTATAACCTGCTTAACTGAAGAAGGTATTTTTTCAAGTAGCTTATATTTATTTAAAATATTGTAAGCATCAAAATATGTTGACCTATCAAAATATAAAGGAGCAGAACCAATCGTTTCCAAATCATCACCAATAACATCAGAAAGGACAAGAACAACTCCCGATGCTTTAGTAGATTTTCCTAACCTTCCACCTTTTATTAAGGATATGTGTTTTCTTATAGTATTTACTTCATCAATAGAAGCACCGCTTTTTAATAAAAGATTTGTAGTTAATCTTAAATCTTCTATAGATATAGGAGGTATCGGATATTCTATTAAAGATGAACTTCCTCCAGATAATAGATATATAAAAAAGTCATCTTCTTCTAAAGAAGAAAAGCTATCTAGAAGCTTTTTCCCGGCTTTTATACTGGTTTCATCTGGTACAGGATGAGAAGCTTTTAAAACTTCCACTTTTTTTAGGCTGTCCTTATAGTTTGAAACAACTATCCCGCCTAAAATGTAATCTTCTAACAAATTCTCCACAGCTTTCGCCATTTTTATAGATGCTTTTCCACTACCAAAAAGATAAAAGCTTTTTAATGGGTATACATCTTTATATATCTGAAGATTTTTATCTTTTATTTTTAAATTTTTATATATAATTTTGTCTGGAAGAACACTTTCTACAGCTTTTTTAAAAGCCTGAATTATGATATCAGTATAATCCATAAAAATAATCTTATGCTAAAATGGTAGAATTAGCAAAAAGTTTTACTTAAAATATTCACTTGTACAATTAAATAAGGAGATGGGGATGAATAGGGATAAATTTAAAATTGTAGAAACCAACAATCCTGAATATAGATATATAATTGAGCCTACAATGTATATTTCTATAACACGATATATTCCAGAAGTAGCTGAAGAGCTAAAAACTATAAATTACAAAGGAAAAGTTATATTTGACAATGGTCTTATTACAGGTAATACAATAGGAAGATTTGTTGAAGCATATTTTAATGGAAAAACATTTGATTCATCTTCTTTTATAACTATGTTTAATGTACCAGAAGATGTTAAAGAGGTAGCAGATAAAGCTTTAGAAGAAATAAAAAAATCTCTTATAAAACCTCCTGAAGAGAAAAAATCACCAAAAAAATCAACATCTAAATCACCTCAAAACAAAGACAAACCAAAAAAAGCTACTCCAAAAGAAGAAAAAGATAAAGGATAAAATAAAAGTATCCTCGTTATGACAAATCTAATATAAAGATTTTCCCTTTTAGAATAAAATTAAACATAAGTATATTTTTTTACAGCTGGAGATTATTATGAAAAATAGAAAACCAAACAGACTTATAAATGAAAAAAGCCCATATTTAAAACAGCATGCATATAATCCTGTTGATTGGTATCCATGGTCTGAAGAGGCTTTTGAAAAAGCCCAAAAAGAAAATAAACCTGTATTTTTATCTATAGGATATTCTACGTGCCATTGGTGTCATGTAATGGAAAAAGAAAGTTTTGAAGATGAAGAGATAGCTAAAATTCTAAATGAGAATTATGTTCCAATAAAAGTAGATAGAGAAGAAAGACCAGATATAGACAGTATATATATGAAAGTATGTATGCTAATGACCGGACATGGAGGGTGGCCATTAACGATTATTATGACTCCTGATAAAAAACCTTTTTTTGCTGGAACTTACTTTCCAAAAGAAAGTAGCTACGGAAGAGTTGGTTTAAAGGATATACTTGTGCATATTGCAGACTTATGGAAAAAAGAAAAAGAAGCTTTATCTCAAAGAGCACAGGCGATAATCAATCATATAAAAGAAGATATAGAAGAAAAGGAAACAGCTAAGATAGAACCAGAAAAAATTATTCATAGAGCTTTTTTAGAACTAAAAAATAGATATGATAGAAATTATGGGGGATTTGGAGATAGACCTAAGTTTCCTACTCCTCACAATCTTATGTTTTTACTTAGATACTGGAAAAGATATAAAAATGAAGAAGCATTAGAGATGGTTAAATTTACTTTAAGAAAGATGAGAGAGGGAGGAATATATGACCATATAGGATTTGGATTTCATAGATATTCAACAGATGAGAGATGGATAT
>JALSSG010000068.1 GCA_026984355.1 Hydrogenothermaceae bacterium | reverse complement strand
AGTCCAGAGCTCATAGAAACACATATGGCAACAAAGTTTCCTTTTGATATTAATCCTTTTTTCATTGAACATTCAGTTTTAAGTATAGCTTCTTTAAATTCTTTGAATAAAACATAAGTTTTTTCTTTGAATGTTATCTTATCATAGTGTACAAGATAATACTGGTTTGCTTTTTCTTTTATTATTGGTTTTTTGAGTTTCTCTAGATAGTTTTCAGTTGCTGATGAAATAGAAAATATAAAGATTAAGGCTGTGAATATAAATCTGAGCATTTTTATCCCTCCTTTAGTATTTTAGCCGCTTCTTTTGCATGATACGTTATTATTATATCTGCTCCAGCTCTTTTTATAGACGTTAATGTTTCTAACATAACTTTTTTTTCATCTATCCATCCAAGCTTGCCGGCAGCTTTTACCATGGAATATTCTCCACTTACATTGTAGGCAGCAACTGGCACATTAAAGTTATTTCTTATCTCACATATTATATCAAGGTAAGCCAGTGCTGGTTTTACCATTACTATGTCTGCTCCTTCTTCTATATCTAATGCTACTTCTTTTAAGGCTTCTCTTTTATTTGCTGGGTCCATCTGATAAGTTCTTCTATCACCAAATGCTGGTGTAGACTGGGCTGCGTCTCTAAAAGGTCCATAGTATGAGGATGCATATTTTGCAGAGTAAGACATTATAGGTATATCTGTAAAACCTGCTTCATCTAATGCTTCTCTTATAGCTTTAACAACACCGTCCATCATACCAGAAGGGGCTACCATGTCAGCTCCAGCTTTTGCATGGGATACAACCTGTTTTTTTGTATTTTCAAGAGTCTGGTCATTATCTACATCATGATTGCATAGAACTCCACAATGTCCGTGCTCTGTATATTCACAGAAACATACGTCTGTTATCACATACAGATGTGGGTAATTTTCTTTTATAAATCTAACTGCCCTTTGAATAATGCCTTCATCACTCCATGTATCACTTCCAACAGCATCTTTTTGAGAAGGAATACCAAATAAAAGTACAGCAGGTATATTTAATTTTGATATTTCATCTAATTCTTCAGATAGCCTGTCAATTGAATATCTAAATATCCCTGGCATAGATGGAATTTCCAGTTTTATATTTTGTCCATCTTCTATAAATAAAGGATAGATAAAATCATCAATTGATATATGCGTTTCTCTAATTAATCTTCTTATATTTTCGTTTTTTCTTAATCTTCTTGGTCTATGGATAGGAAAAGGCATTTTTTTCCTCCAAAAAACAAATTAAATTCTATTATATTAGAAGATTTTATTGAAAGGTTAGTTTTTTGATGTTTCTCTTTGGTTTTCATTAGATACTATGTGAGATGTTGGTATCCATCCTTCAATATTTTGCCCATCTTTTTTTAGGGAAATTTTAGTCCAACCGTTTTTTTGCTCTATGATTTTTACAGCTTCACCTCTTTTTAGGTGAGCTATTATTTGTGAATTTTTATCAGGTGTTGATAAAACATTAACTACAGGAAATGCAACTATAGCTTTGTTTTGTTCTTCTACTTTCTCTTTTGTTTTATTTAAACCCTGTTTTTGTGATTTGTTTATCTCATTTTTTTGATTGGAAGGTGTTTCAGTAGGAGATAAGAATTTTATATATCCATATGCACCAATACCTATTATAAGTGCAACTATAACACTAACTAATCCTATTAAAACAGGAGATTTTTTTGTGTCTTTTTCTACAATGTTTAAACTTTCAACAGCTGATTCTACATGCTGAGGTTTTATCGTTGGAGAGCCATCTACATACGCTGCCATTAATGTTCTTTCCATTATAAGATTTATCAGCCTCATATTACCTTTAGAGTATTTGTATACAAGCCTGTACGCTTTCTTATCTATCTCTAAGTTCATATTGCCTGCTTTTGCAAGTCTGTAGGTTATATAATTTATCATTTCATCAAAATTTAGATTTCTAAATCTAACATACAGAGTAATTCGCTGTTTTAACTGTCTAAGCTCTGGAGAGTTTAACTTGTTATCTAATTCTGGCTGACCAGACATTATGATTTGAAGGAGTTTTTCTTTATCAGTTTCTAAGTTTGACAGAATTCTAAGTTCTTCTAATGTTTCTATAGGAAGGTTTTGTGCTTCATCTATTATTATTATTACTTTTTTATTTTCATTTTTTTTAGATATTAAAAAATCTCTTAACTTAGATAGAAGTTTATTTTTGGACAGGTCCTTGTCTTTTATTTCATCTGCAAGTCCAAAGTCTTCTAATATAGCTTTTAACATTTCTTCTGGAGAGAGATTTGGAAAAAGGATATATGCATACTCAACATTTTCAGGAAGGTCATGAATAAATTTACGTAGGGTTATAGTTTTACCTGTTCCTGGTTCACCAACGATAACTGCAAATCCTTCTCCAGATTTTAGAAGGTAGTTCAATGATATTAAAGCTTCCTGATGAAACTGAGATAGAAAAAAGTATTCTATATCTGGTGTTATTTTAAAAGGGTCGTCTTTTAAGCCAAAAAATTCAATAAAACTACCCATTACTATTTCCTATTAAACTTAGATATTTTTTGTTCACCCAGCCTATAATTTCCCTTCCCTGTGATTTGCTGTAGTAAATAACTTTCACCCATCCATTTTGTCCTTCTTCTATTATTTTTACTTTATATCCTTTCGGCACTACTGCAAGAATTCTAGAGTTTGTATCTGGTTTTTCTCTTATATTTAATAAACTTACGTTTATCTTTGCTTCAACATATTTTGGTTCCTTTTGCTTTATTTGTTCTTTTGGTTCTTCTTGAATTTTTTGTTTTTCGTTATTTTCAATCTGTAATTTTTCTTCTAAAGCAGGTTGTTTTCCTACATTTTCTTTTTGATTTAGTGTTTCTTTTTCATTTTCTGTTAAATTAAACTCAAAAAGTCCTGAATAGTATGCAAACAAACCAAGTATAGCTATAAGTATAATAATTATTAAAGTTCCTAAAATACCTATCTTTTTCTTTACTTTAAAGCCTAAGTTTTTAGCTGCTTTTTTTATGATTTTTGGTTTTATCTTCTTTTTCTTTTTCAAGGAAGCAAGGTATAAAGCTTCTTCCATAAGAAGATTTATGTTATAGGGGTTTCCTTTTGTTATCTCATATACGATTTTATATGTACCTTTTGATATAGATATGTTTCCGCCTGCACTGTATAGCTTCGTATCGATATATTTTTTTGTTTCTTTTTTATTCATATTCTTTAAAAACAGAAAGTTTCTAACTCTGGTTGAAAGCTGTCTCATAGATGAGAGTCTTAATATTTTTTCAAATGCTTCGTTTCCTATAAGGACAAGTTTTATATTTTTTATCTCATCTAAAATTCTTATGTTTTCTATTGTGTTAAGAGAAGCTTCTTGAATATTATCTATGATTACTATTAATCTGTTGTCCCTTGTATAATTTTCTATTTCTGATATTAGGTTGGTTTTTGAGCCCTCTATATCTTTTCCTGTAATTTCTTTTACTAATGTCTGTAAAATGTCTTCAAATGAATGGTCTACATAGGATAAGTATATGGCTTTTGTTTTTTTTAGTTCAGAAATTAGCTTTTTAGCTGTTATAGTTTTTCCTGTTCCATCATCACCTAAAATAACGTCTATTCCGTCTTCATATACAGACTTATACAGGCGAGCCAGAACAGGTTTATGAACAGAAGATAGATAGTACATACTTATATCGTCGTTTGTTTCAAATGGGTCTTTTTTAAAGCCATAAAAATCCATAAAATAATTCATTTGACATAATCTATTTTTCCTATTAGATTTAAGAGTAATGATACCATAATTTTCGTCTTTAAGGGGATATTCATGAGTAAATCTTATGCAGAGCAATTCTATTATCTAATGAAATTAGGTAGAGTCTTTGAACTTAGAGCAAAAGAGGAATATATGAAAGGTAATATTGGAGGTTTTCTTCATCTTGCTATTGGTGAAGAAGCTGTACATGTTGGAGCTGTATTAGGATTTGGTAAAGGAGATATATT